>NZ_JBYBLQ010000005.1:0-277599 GCF_059337855.1 Stenotrophomonas maltophilia complex sp. Om-AH-Sm3
GTGTCGGATTGCGGGGTGTCAGCCGCATGGATGCGGCTGCCAAGCCTACATGGACGTACTTGCGGTGTCCCCGCAATCCGACACCGCCCCGCCATTCCACGGAATGCCCGCTTTTGACGTTGCCGTTGCTTGCAGCCTCGGCAGGTGCAGGGCGCAGCCCTGCCGATACCTCTAACCGGCCGGTGGGCAGTACGCCTTGATGGCGGCCTGCGCCAGCCCCTTCTGCGCGGTGTGCTGCTCCGGGGTCAACGGGGTATCGGCCTTGCCATCACCATCGGTGTCCTGCATCACCTGGCCGCCGCCGTCCAGCAGGGCCAGGTTGGCCCGGGCCGTGCTGCACTGCTCGGAAACCGGGGCGGCCGGGGTCTCGGTGCTGGCCGCGGCCTGCGGGGTTCGGGCCTGCTCGCGGGTCTCGTACTTCTTGCCCGCCGGTGGGGTCTCCGAGTACTGGGTCACGCCATGGGCGTCCTTCCATTTGTAGACGGGACCGGCCACGGCGTTGGCACTGGCCAACAGCAGCAGGCATCCAAGGCAGGACAGGGCACGCATGGCAAACTCCACGGAATGGGCGTAGAACGCCGATTGCAGCATTGGCGCCGAGCACTGGCAAGTCGATTAAACTGGATTCCATGGACCCGATCACACCGCCGCCGCGCTCGCGCACGATTTACCTGCTGCCCAACCTGTTCACCACCGCCGGCCTGTTCGCCGGTTTCTACGCGATCATCGCCGCGGCCAACGGGGATTTCGTCAATGCCAGCATCGCCGTGTTCGTGGCGGCGGTGATGGATGGCCTGGACGGGCGCGTGGCGCGCCTGACCGGTACCAGCAGCGAATTCGGCGTGCAGTACGACTCGCTGGCCGACCTGGTCAGCTTCGGCATGGCCCCGGCGCTGGTGATGTACCACTGGGCGCTGTCGTGGCTGAAGTTCGATGATCCGCTGCTCGGCCGCGTCGGCTGGGCCGTGGCCTTCCTGTATGCGGCCTGCGCGGCACTGCGCCTGGCCCGCTTCAACACGCAGGTGGCGGTGGTCGACAAGCGCTGGTTCGTTGGCCTGGCCAGCCCGGCCGCAGCGGGCCTGATGATGTCTTTCGTCTGGGCGTTCGCCGACGGCAACCTGGGCTGGGATGGCAACCAGCTGCGCTACGTGGCGCTGGCGGTGACGATCATCGCTGCGCTGCTGATGGTCAGCCGTGTCCGTTTCTGGAGCTTCAAGGGCGGCGCGGCCAAGGGCACCCGTTCGGATCGCGTGCCGTTCCTGGTGCTGGCACTGGTGCCGGTCGCCATTGCCATTGCGGTGATCGATCTGCCGCGCGTGCTGTTCGCGGTCGGCATCCTGTACGCCTTGTCCGGCCCGGTGATGTGGGCCGTGCAGCGCCTGCGCAAGAAGCCCGAGGCCGCGTGAGCCAGGACCTGCCCGTGCTGTGGTCGCCGGCCCAGCAGGCCTGGCTGCAGGCCATGGGCTATACCGTCTATCACGACGGCCAGCTGGCCGCCGAGCTGGATGCCGCATTGCAGTTGAGCGTGGCCGAAGCCGAGGCCAGTGTTGCCCCGCCGGAACCGGAGCCGGTGCGGGCCGCTGTGCCGCCGCGCGACGCCCGCGCCGCGACCGCGACCGCAGTACGCGCGGAACGCCCGGCTCCGCCGCGCCGCGAAACGCCGGTCAGTGCCCCGGATACCGTGCCGGCGGCTGAGCGCCCGCTGCCCAGCGGCAACGCACGACAGCCGGTGGTACGCCTGCCCGATCGCCTGCAGATCGCGCTGCTGCGCGCGTCCGGCTGCAACCCGAACGACCCGGCGACGCAGGTGCTGATGGACAGCTGGCCGCTGGACCAGCTGCGCCGTGACCCGGCCGCCAAGCGTGCGCTGTGGCCACAGCTGCGTGCCCTGCGCAAGCGGGGAACGCCATGAGTGCGGTGACCCGGCCCGGTCCGGTCAGCCTGCGCGCGCTGCGCGAGAGCGACCTCAATGCCGTGATGGCGATCGAACTGCGGGGCTATCCCTTCCCCTGGACCCGCGGCATCTTCATCGACTGCCTGCGCGCCGGCTATCCCGGCCTGGCGATGGAGCGCGATGGCCTGCTGGTCGGCTATGGCGTGCTCAGCATCGCCGCCGATGAAGCGCACGTGCTGAACATCTGCATCGATCCGCTGGCGCAGTCGCGCGGGCTGGGCCGCCAGCTGCTGCGCGCGCTGGTGCGGCTGGCCGCCGATCGCGGCGCACAGCGCGTGTTCCTGGAAGTGCGCCCATCCAATACGCCGGCACTGGCGCTGTACCACAGCGAAGGCTTCAACGAGATCGGCCGCCGCCCGCGTTACTACCCGGCCGCACAGGGGCGCGAAGACGCGGTGGTGATGGCGATCGAGCTGGTCGACGGCGACCTGCAGGTGATGCCGCCGCTGTGACGCAGACGGGTTGCCGGCCAGCGGCCGGCACTACCAACGCGCCCATCACGCCAGCCGCAACGCCAGCACGCCACCGACGATGAGCAACGCTGCCAGCCAGCGCGCGCGTGGTATCCGTTCGCGCAGCAGGAACACCGAGATCAGCAGCGCGAACAGGATCGAGGATTCGCGCAGCGCCGAGATCATCGCCACCGGCGCCTGGGTCATGGCCCACAACGCCATCGCATAGGAGGCGGTGGTGCCGACGCCACCGGCCAGTCCCAGCGGCCAATGCTGCCGCGCATAGTCCAGTACCGCGCCGCCGCGCGTGTACAACGCCCACAGCGGCAGCGGAATGCCCGACAGCAGGAACAACCACAGCGTGTAGCTGAGCGCGCTGCCGGACTGGCGCGCACCCTGCGCATCGACCAGCGTGTAGGTGGCGATCATCGCTGCGGTCAGCAGCGGCAGGCGCAGTTGGCCGCCACGCGCACCCACTGCCATGCACAGGATGCCGGTGCTCACCAGCACCACACCCAGCCACGCTGCAGCGGGCAATGGTTCACCGAGCAGGGTGCCCGCCAGTGCGACCAGGATCGGCGCGCTGCCACGCATCAGCGGGTAGGCCAGGCTCATGTCGACCTGCTGGTAACAACGTGCGACCAGCCCGTAATAGGTCACCTGCAACAGCACCGATGCGCCCAGCCAGGGCCAGCTGTGCGCGGCGGGAAAAGGCAGGAAGGGCAGGGCGGCGGCCGACAGCAGCGCGGCGCTGCCGGTGACCAGCACGGTGCCGAGGAACTTGTCAGGCCCGCGCTTGACGATCGCATTCCAGCTGGCATGCAGTGCCGCAGCGGCGAGAACCAGCAGGAAGATCGAAAGAGGCATCCGGCGATGATGCCATGCGGAGGAAATGGAAACGCCGGGCATCGCCCGGCGTTTCCGATTCCGCTTGGGTGGGTGCCAACCTCTCCCGGCGTGGTAGGTGCCAACCTTGGTTGGCACGCACCAGAGCGCGGCGTTACAGCTTCGCGCGCTGTTCGCGCAGGCCGGCCAGCTGGGTGTTCCAGTCGGCCAGGCGCACGCGTTCCTGCTCGACCACGGCCGGCGGCACCTTGTCGGTGAACTTGGCCAGCTTGGTCTCGCTCTTCTCCTTTTCGGCTTCGACGCGAGCGATTTCCTTGTCCAGGCGCACGCGCTCGGCATCGAGATCGACCAGGCCTTCCAGCGGCACCAGCAGCTTCAGCTCGCCCACGATCGCGGCGGCCGCCGGCGGTGCGCTTTCGCCTTCGGCCAGCCACTGGATGCTGTCCAGCTTCAGCAGGAACGACAGCGAAGCGCTGAAGCGTTCAATACGCACGCGGTCCTGCGCCAGGCCGGCCTGCAGGCGCAGCGGCACCTGCTTGGACGGTGCGACGTTCAGTTCGCTGCGCACGCGACGCACCGCGCTGATCACCGCCTTCAGCCATTCCACGTCGGCCTCGGCCTGGGCGAAATCACCGGAGAATTCGGCGGCGGTTGGGTACGGGCGCAGCGACAGCGTGGTTTCGGCCAGGCCCAGGCGCGGGGCCAGCTGCTGCCACAGCTGTTCGGTGATGAACGGCGTGAGCGGGTGCAGCAGGCGCAGCAGTGCTTCCAGCACGTACAGCAAGGTGTGGCGGGTGCTTTCGGCATCAGCCGCGTCGGCACCGTTCAAGGCCGGCTTGCTCAGCTCCAGGAACCAGTCGCAGAACGCGTTCCAGGCGAACTCGTACAGGCACTGTGCCAGCAGGTCGAAGCGGTAGGCGGCGAAATGCCCCTGTGCCTCGGCGGTGGTGGCGGCCAGGCGGGCGAGGATCCAGCGCTCGGCATCGGTGCGCGGCTTGGGCGCGCCGATGAACGCAGCGCCCTCGGTGTTCATCAGGGCGAAGCGGCTGGCATTCCACAGCTTGTTGCAGAAGTTCTTGTAGCCCTCGGCGCGGTTCATGTCGAACTTGATGTCGCGGCCGTGGGTGGCCAGCGCGGCGATGGTGAAGCGCAACGCATCGGCACCGTGGGCGGCGATGCCGTCCGGGAATTCCTTGCGGGTGGCCTTCTCGATCTTCTCGACCATCTTCGGCTGCATCAGGCCGCCGGTGCGCTTGGCAACCAGATCGTCGATGGTGATGCCGTCGATGATGTCCAGCGGGTCGAGCACGTTGCCCTTGCTCTTGGACATCTTCTGGCCCTGGCCGTCGCGGATCAGGCCGGTGAAGTAGACATCCTTGAACGGGATCTTCCCGACCAGGTTGTCGGTGGCCATGATCATGCGCGCCACCCAGAAGAAGATGATGTCGAAGCCGGTGACCAGCACCGACGATGGCAGGTAGCGGTCGAAGCCACGCTCGGCCATGGCCTGCTCATTCGGCCAGCCCAAGGTGGAGAACGGCCACAGCTGCGAGGAGAACCAGGTCTCCAGCACGTCGCTTTCCTGGTTCAGCACCACGTCGCTGCCCAGGTTGTGCTTCGCGCGCACGTCCTCTTCGCTGCGACCGACGTAGCAGTTGCCGGTGGCGGCATCGAACCACGCCGGGATACGGTGGCCCCACCACAGCTGGCGGCTGATGCACCAGTCCTGGATGTTGTTCATCCAGTGGCGGTAGGTGTTGATCCAGTTCGGCGGCACGAAGGAAATGCTTCCGTCCTCGACCAGTTCCAGGCCACGCCTGGCCAGGTCGTCCATCTTCACGAACCACTGGTCGGTCAGGTACGGCTCGATCACCTGACCGGTACGGTCGCCGCGCGGCACCTGCAGCTTGTGCGCCTTGGTCTCGACCAGGATGCCCAGGTCTTCCAGTTCGGCCAGCACGGCCTTGCGCGCTTCATAGCGGTCCAGGCCCTGGAAGCGTTCCGGCGCGTTTTCGTTCAGCGCCGCCACCGGGGTGAACAGGTTGATCATCGGCAGGCTGTGGCGCACGCCCACTTCGTAGTCGTTGAAATCATGCGCCGGGGTGACCTTGACCACGCCGGTGCCGAACGCGCGGTCCACGTAGTCGTCGGCGATCACCGGCACGCGGCGGCCAGTCAGCGGCAGCACCACGCTCTTGCCGATCAGGTGCGCATAGCGCTCGTCCTCCGGGTGCACCATCACCGCGGTATCGCCCAGCAGGGTTTCCGGGCGGGTGGTGGCGACGACCAGGTAGTCGCGGGTTTCGCGCAGCGTTTCCACGCCGTCGGCATCGCGCTCGACGTGCTCGTAGCTCAGGCCTTCGTCCAGCGTGTAGGCGATCGACCACAGGAAGCCGTCTTCCTCGGCGCTCTCCACTTCCAGGTCGGAAATGGCGGTCTTCAGCACCGGGTCCCAGTTCACCAGGCGCTGGCCGCGGTAGATCAGGCCCTGCTCGTACCAGCGCACGAAGGCTTCATTGACTGCCGCCGACGGCTGCGGGTCCATGGTGAAGGTGCTGCGCGACCAGTCGGCGGAGGTGCCAAGGCGACGCATCTGGCGTTCGATGGTGTCGCCGGACTGCTGCTTCCACTCCCAGACCTTGCCGATGAAGCCCTCGCGGCCCAGCGAATCGCGGGTCTCGCCCTTGCCTTCCAGCGCCAGGTTGCGGCTGACCACCATTTCGGTGGCGATGCCGGCGTGGTCGGTACCGACCTGCCACAGCGTGTCGTAGCCGCGCATGCGGTGGTAGCGCACCAGCGCGTCCATCAGGGTCTGCTGGAAGGCGTGGCCCATGTGCAGGGTGCCGGTCACGTTCGGCGGCGGCAGCAGGATGGTGTACGGCTCGCCCGTGCCGGACGGCTTGAAGTGGCCGGCCTTCTCCCAGGCCTCGTAGAGGTCGGTCTCGAAGGACTTCGGGTCGTAGCTGGAGGCGAGTTGGGTCATGCGGGGGAACCAGGAGGTAATCGTTGAAGGATCAGGGCGCAGCGGCGGCCCATCAAGGGGGCCGGCGCGCGCTCACATGTCGTGCTTGTTCAGGTCGTAACCGGCGGCCTTGTACTGGCGCCAGCGCTCGCGCAGCGGTTCGCGCGCTTCCGGATCGGCCGGCACCACTTCCAGCACGCGCTCGCACTGGCCCAGCCAGGGCTCGTCGCGCAGGTTGATCACCAGCGGACGCGCCGGTGCCTCGGTGCCGGGTACCGCGATCAGTACCAGGGCCTCTTCCTCGTCCATGTCTTCGCCGGCGATCTGGTGCGGGATGTAGGCGTCGTTGTCGAACGCCCACAGCAGCTCGTCCAGCTCCTCGGCCTGGGCCTGGTCACGGGCCAGCACCAGGGTGAACAACCCGGCGTCGTTGGCCTTGCGCGCCAGCTCACAGACCAGGCGCAGCGGCTCGGTCAGGAAGCGGGGCTTGGCGATCAGGTAGAAGTCGGCGCGGGGCATGGCAGGGTCCGGGTCAGGCAGGGGCCCGGCAGTGCCGGGCGAGGCCCCGGCCGGCGTCTGCCGGCCAGGGTCGGGTACGGCATCAGGCGCGGGCGGCCTGGTCCAGCAGCCACTGGCTCAGCAGGCCGACCGGGCGGCCGGTGGCCATGCCACGCTTGCCTTCATCGCTGGCCACGCCGGCGATGTCCAGATGGGCCCAGCGCTGGCCTTCGGCGAAGCGCGACAGGAAGCAGCCGGCGGTGATCGCGCCAGCCCAGCGGCCACCGATGTTGTAGACGTCGGCGAAGCTCGAATCCAGCATCGGCTGGTACTCGTCCCACAGCGGCAGGCGCCAGGCGCGGTCGAACACGTGCTCGCCGGCGGCCAGCAGCTCGTTGGCCAGGTCATCGTGCTTGCTCATCAGGCCGGCGGTCTGGTGGCCGAGGGCGACCATGCAGGCACCGGTCAGAGTGGCGACGTCGACCAGCGCGGCCGGCTCGAAGCGCTGCGCGTAGGTCAGCGCGTCACACAGGATCAGGCGGCCTTCGGCGTCGGTGTTGCCCACTTCGATGGTCTTGCCCGACATCGAGGTGATCACGTCCGACGGACGATAGGCGTTGCCATCAATGGCGTTTTCCACCGCCGGCACCACCACGACGAGGTTCAGCGGCAGCTTGGCCTTGACCGCAGCGACGAAGGTGCCGATGACGTTGGCGCCACCGCACATGTCGTACTTCATTTCCTCGATGCCGCCCTGGGTCTTCAGGTTGACGCCACCGGTATCGAAGGTGATGCCCTTGCCGACCAGCACGTACGGCTTGGCGTCACCGCCATTGTTCCACTTCAGCACGACCAGGCGCGGGCGGTTGGCCGAGCCACGGGCCACGGCCAGCAGCGAGCCCATGCCCAGCGCTTCCATCTGGTGCTCGTCGAGGATCTCGGCTTCGGCACCCTCGTGCTCGCCGGCGAACTTCACGCCCACGTCGGCCAGATAGGCCGGGGTGCAGTAGTTCGGCGGCAGGTTGCCCAGCTCGCGGGCGAACTCGACACCGGCGGCGATGGCCTGGCCCTGAGCCAGCGCCTGCGCGTCGTCACCGGCGATGGCCAGCTGGGTCAGACCGGCGTCGTCGGCCTTCTTCTTGCCCAGGGTGGCGGTGTAGCGGTAGGCGGCGTGATCGGCGGCGATCACCGCCTGACGGATCGCCCAGGCCGCGTCGCGGTCCTTCACCGCCACCTCGGACAGGGTGAACAGTGCGCTGCGGGCAGCACCGGCCTTCAGCGCGCGCACGGCGTCGCCCACGGCCTTCAGGTACTGCGGCACGCCGAAACGGGCGGCTTCACCGAGGCCGACCACCAGCACGCGCGGGGCGGTTACGCCCGGCAGGTCGTGCAGCAGGGTGGTTGCGCCGGTCTTGCCGGACAGGTCGCCACGCTCGGCCAGGGCCGCCAGGCGGCCACCGCTGGCGGCATCCAGGGCCTGCGCGGCCGGGGTCAGGGTATGGTCGGCATACGCGCCGACCACCAGGCAATCAACGGTGGCGGCGGCCGGAGCAACGTGGTTCAGGGTGAATTCGAGGGCCATTGAGCAGATTCCATTGGCGAGTCCGTACAATCGCAGGCCGTTTACGCCCAGACAGTAGACTGGGCGGCACCGCGAACGAACCCCAGAGTTTAAACCACCGCCCCATGCTGAAGCTCGACCGATACCTGCTGGGCGATTTCGTCCAGAGTTTCCTGGCTACCCTGATCGTCCTGCTGGTGGTCAGCGTGGGCGGCGTGCTGGTGGACATCCTCGGCAACATCGCCGACGGACGCCTGCCAGCCAAGCTGCTGTTCTCCCAACTGGGCCTGCAGTTCATCGCCTACCTGCCGCTGATCCTGCCGCTGGCACTGATGCTGGGCCTGCTGCTGGCCGTGGCGCGGCTGTACCGCGACTCGGAAATGGCGGTCATCACCGCCATTGGTGTCGGACCCAAGCGACTGCTGCGACCGCTGCTGATGCTGGTGGTGCCGGTGGTGCTGCTGGTCGGCGCCTGCTCGCTGTGGCTGGGCCCGTGGGCCGGCCGGGTGGCCGAGCAGATGATCATCGAGGCCAACCGCAGCGTGCTGATGGCCGGCCTGGAGCCGGGCCGGTTCACGCCGCTGCCCAATGGCGGCGTGGTCTACCTGTCCTCGATCTCGCCTGACGGCACCGAGCTGGGCAAGGTGTTCATGCAGCGGCAGAAGGACGATCGCCTGGAAGTGGTGTCGGCCAACAGTGGCCGCATGTACTTCGAGGGCACCCGCCAGCGTTTCCTGGAGTTGGATGATGGCCACCAGGTGGAAGGCCCGGTGGCCGCTGGGCTGGATTACCGGCTGGCGACCTTCGCCCGCAACGACGTGGCCCTGCCCGATGGCGCACAGACCCGCACCGAGGACGACCCGGAATTGATGCCAACCCTGCAGCTGATCGGTGATGCACGGCCGCAGGCACAGGCGCAGCTGCATCGCCGGCTGGCACCGCCGCTGATCGCGCTGGCGTTCGCCCTGCTGACCGTGCCGCTGGGCCGCAGCTCGCCGCGCCAGCAGCGCTACGGCCGCATGATGCTGGCCCTGCTGGCCTACATGGTGGGCACCAACCTGATGTTCATCGGCAGCGGCTGGATTGCCAACGGCAAGATTCCGCCCGCGCTCGGCCTGTGGTGGTTGACCCTGCCGCTGCTGGCGCTGGCGATCTGGATGTATGTACGTGATGGCCGCCTGGGCCGTCCGAAGGGAGCCCGCGCATGAGGCTGCGCCCGATGCGTTTCGACCTGTACCTGGGCCGGTCGGTGTTCACCACCGTGCTGCTGACCTGGGCGGTGCTGGTGGGCCTGGACGTGGTGATGGCCTTCTCCGGCGAGTTCAAGGACATCGGCAAGAACGGCTACACCCTGGGCCATGCCGCCGCGTGGGTGCTGTACACCGTGCCGCGCCGCGCCTACACGATGTTCCCGACGGCCGCAGTGATCGGCGCACTGATGGGCCTGGGCCAGCTGGCAGCGACCTCTGAACTGACCGCGCTGCGTGCCCTGGGCCTGTCGCGCAAGCGCCTGAGCGTTTCGGTGGCGATTGCGCTTTCGCTGCTGACCGCGGTGATGGTGCTCAGCGCCGAGACGCTGGGCCCCTGGGGCCAGGACCGCGCCGATGCGCTGAAGTCCAGCGCCAAATGGGGGCGGGATATTGCCACTACCCGTTACTCGGGGCTGTGGGCACGCGAAGGCGACACCTTCCTCAATGCGCAGAGCGGCGAGGAGCAGCTGGTGGGCGACAAGGGCACGCGGCTGATCCTGCGTGATGTGCGCCTGTACCGGGTCGCCGAAGACGGCAAGATCGCCTCGTTGACCCACGCCGCCACCGCCGAGCACGACAAGGACGGCTGGGTGTTGACCGGCGTGCGCCGCGACACCTTTGGCGAGCGCTCGGCAACCCGTCAGGAAGTGGCACGTGAGCCCTGGAACTCGAAGTTGGACCCGGCCGCGCTGGCGACCGGCATCGCCAAGCCGCGCAACCTCAGCGTGTCCGAGCTGAGCACCAGCATTGCCTACCGCGAACGCAACGGGCTGGACGCGCGCGATTTCGAGGATGTGTACTGGAGCCGCTGGTTCTATCCGGTGAACGTGCTGGCCCTGTGCCTGGCGGCGGTGCCGTTCGCGTTCGGATCGCTGCGCAGCGGCGGCATGGGCAAGCGCCTGTTCCTGGGCATCCTGTTCGCATTGGGCTTCTGGCTGCTGCAGCTGTTCTTCGGCCGCATGGCCGGCGCGTTGAAGTTCGACTACCGCATTGCCTACGCGTTGCCGCCGATCGTGATGCTGGCGGTGTCCGGACTGCTGTTCCGGCGCAAGTCGGGCTGATTCTGATTGTTGTAGAGCCGAGCCTGTGCTCGGCTGTCACGTACAGTGCGGAAAGCAGCCGAGCACGGGCTCGGCTCTACAGACAGCGCCTTACCGTTTCGGCATGCGCACCATGCAGGTGCCGCTGGCGCGGTCGTGCCAGGTCAGGCGTTGGCGGTCGACCCACGCCCACCAGAATCCTAGACCGCCCAGCAGCAGGGACAGCGTGCCTACCGCAAAGCGCAGCCACAACTGCCCGCGCCGCAACGGCGTGCCATCGATTGATTGCACTGTCAGCCGCCACGGGCGCATGCCCAGGGTCTGTCCACCGCGGCGCCAGCTGGCCGTCGCGTACCAGCCCGTGATCGCCCAGCACACCGCCCACAGCAGCCACTGCCAGGCACTGAACGGCGCGATGTTCTCGCGTTGCGCGTGGCCGCTGAAGGTGTAGGCGAGGGTGAACAGCGTGCCGGCCAGCATCCATAGCGCCAGCACCGGCAGTGCGTCGTAGACCATCGCCAGCACGCGCCAGGCCAACAAGGCACGTGGGCGGGGCATTTCGGTAGCGGCCGCAGGGGCCGTGTCGGTGGCAGGGCGGGACATGCGCCGAGCATACGCAAAGCTGGCCGTGCCCGCAGTGGCCCTCGTATCCTGCACGCATGGCCCTTGTCTCCACCCCCGCAGAACGCCGCCAGCTGGTCCAGCAACTGCCCGAGCTTCGCGCCGACGACGGCGTGCGCATCCAGCGCTTCCTCGATGCGATCTGGGCCGAGAACGGCCTGGCCCGTGCCACCCTCGACAGTTACCGGCGTGACCTGGAAGGGCTGGCGCGCTGGATGGATGGGCGCGACGGTGGCCTGGCCGGCATCGAGCGTCCTGGGCTGTTCGATTATCTGGCCTGGCGCACCCGGCATGGCTGGTCGCCGCGCAGCAATGCGCGCCTGCTGTCGGCGTTGCGGGCGTTCTTCGCCGATGGCGTGCGGCGCGGCGAACGCAGCGAGGACCCGAGTGCGCTGCTGGATCCGCCGAAGCTGCCACGATTGCTGCCCAAGGCGCTGGCCGAGAGCCAGATCGACGCGCTGTTGGCAGCACCGGATGTCGACAGCCCACTGGGCCTGCGCGATCGCGCCATGCTGGAACTGATGTATGCCGCCGGCCTGCGCGTGAGCGAGCTGGTGTTGCTGCCGGCCACGGCGGTCAACCTTCGCCAGGGCGTGCTGCGGGTCACCGGCAAGGGCAGCAAGGAACGGCTGGTGCCGCTGGGCGAGGAATCCCAGCACTGGCTGGAGCGTTACCTGCAGCAGTCGCGCCCGCAGCTGGTCGGCAAGGGCAAGGTGCATGCCCTGGCGGATGGGCAGGCCCCGTTGTTCGTCGAACCGACGCTGCATGCGCTGACCCGGCAGGCGTTCTGGCATCTGGTCAAGCGCCACGCACAGGTGGCCGGCATCGACCCGACGCGGATCAGCCCGCATGGCCTGCGGCACAGCTTCGCCACCCATCTGCTCAACCGCGGTGCCGACCTGCGCGCGCTGCAGATGCTGCTTGGCCACAGTTCCTTGTCGACCACCCAGATCTATACCCTGGTCGCGCGCGAGCACCTGCAGAAGCTGCACGCCCGCCACCATCCGCGTGGCTGAGTGCCGGGCTGAATCGCTGCCCGGGGCGCTGCCGGCCGTCGCCGCCCGGTCGCGGTGGCTGTGTCAGAATCCGGGGTCTTCTTCTGTTGCGGACCGCTCCATGCTCCGATTTGCCATCGCCGCCGTGTTCGGTGCGCTCAGCCTGACCGCCTGCGCCCAGCCGGCTCCGCCGGCCGCCAAGGCACCCGCCGCCGCTGCGGCCAAGGCCAATCCGGCCGCGAATGCGCCGGCCGACCAGGCGGTACGCGCCGCATTGACCGCGTTGAACCCCGGTTTCCAGGTGGACTACATTGGCGCCGCGCCGTTCCCCGGCTTCCGCGAGGTCGTCGTTTCAGGCCAGCTGCTGTACGTGTCCGATGATGGCCGCTACCTGTTCCAGTCTCAGCCCTACGACACCCGCGCCAAGGGCCCGGCCAACAGCGAAGGCCTGCTCGGCTATCGCCGCGGCCTGCTGGCCAAGGCCAACCACGGCGATCGCATCGTGTTCGCCGCGCCGAACGCCAAGTACACCATCAGCGTGTTCACCGACATCGAGTGTGGTTACTGCCGCAAGCTGCACCAGGACATCGCCGAGCTCAACCGCAACGGCATCACCGTTGAGTACCTGGCGTTCCCGCGCATGGGCCTGGGCAGCAAGGACTACACCGACATGATTTCGGTCTGGTGTGCAGCGGATCGTCGCCAGGCGCTGACCAACGCCAAGCGCGGCGGCAACGTTCCCGCCAGGAACTGCACCAATCCGGTGGCGATGCAGTACGCGCTGGGCCAGCAGCTGGGCGTGAATGGTACGCCGGCGATCTTCGCGCCGGACGGCACCCAGCTGGGGGGCTACCTGCCGCCGGCACAGCTGCGTGCGGCGTTGGAGAAGCTGTCGGCCAAGCGCTGACGCAGAATTGTGGAGTCGAGCCATGCTCGACTGCGGAAACATCAGCCGAGCATGGGCTCGGCGCTACAGATCAGAGGCCGGGGGCGCAAAATGCGCCCCCGGCTTTTCCCTTATTTCAGGCCATCACTGACTGCCTTGGTCAGCGTGCCCTGCGCATCGTCACCGCTGAACTCCCAGACGAACGCGCCGCCCAGGCCCTGGGTCTTCACGTAACCCATCTTGCGGGTGATGTTGGCCGGGGTGTCGAAGCTCCACAGCGTGCTGCCGTTGTAGATCCAGGTGGCACCGGCGGTGTTGTCGGTGTAGCCCGGCCACGCCAGGTTCTTCAGCACCTTCCAGTCCTCGATGCCGGCTTCATACGTGCCCGGGGCAGCACCGCTGGCGGTCTGGTACAGGCCGTTGTTGGCATTGGCCACGCCGGTCCAGCCACGCCCGTAGTAGCCGATGCCCAGGTTGAGCTTGGCGGCGGGCACGCCACGGCTGATGAAGGCCTCGATGGCGTCGTTGCTGTTGTACAGCTTCTGGTCGCCGGTGGACGGATCATTCGGCGAATCGAACAGCGCCGACTGGTGATTGGTCTTCGCATCCCACGCGCCGTGGAAGTCGTAGGTCATCACGTTGATGTAGTCCAGGTACGGGTGGTACGCCGCCGGATCGGTGACGCGGATCTTGTCGATGCCTGCACCCACCGCCACCGTCAGCAACAGGCCCGGACGCACCGCATCGAGCTGGCGGCGGAACTCGGCCATCAGCGCGGTGAAGTTGGCGTTGTCTTCCGGCTTGCCGCATTCGATGCCGCAGGCCACCGGGTATTCCCAGTCGATGTCGATGCCGTCGAACACGCCCAGCGCCGCACCGGCGCCGCCGGCACCGTCGGTCACCGGCAGGTTGCCCTTGATGTACGCGTCGATGCACGAGGCAACGAAGGCCTGGCGGTTTTCCGGGCGCGCCGCGCTGGAGAAGCCGCGCGACCAGGTCCAGCCACCCAGCGAGATCAGTACCTTCAGGTTCGGGTACTTGGCCTTGAGCTGCTTGAGCTGGTTCCAGTTGCCGCGCAGCGGCTGGTCCCAGGTATCGGCGCTGCCGCTGACACTCTCGGCGGCACTGAAGGCCTTGGTGTAGTCGGCGAAGGCATCGCCACCGGCACCGCTGTTCGGATCCGACGGCTGGGTGATGCCGACTTCGCAGCGGTTGTTGCGCACGTTGCCGAACGCGTAGTTGATGTGGGTCAGGCGCGCCGCCGAACCGCTGCTGTCGATGTTCTTGACCCGGTAGTTGCGGCCGTAGATGCCCCACTGGGTGAAGTAACCGATGACCCGCTTGCCGGTGGTGCCGCCGTCGCCGGCCAGCGTGGTGGCGCTGATCTCGGTGCCCTGCGCCGATGCGTTGCCGGCGTTGTCGCGCGCCCGCACGCGGTAACGGTAGGTGGTCGATGCGGTCAGCCCGCCATCGACGTAGTTGGCACTGGACGGCGAACCGACCAGGCTGCCGTTGCGGTACACGTCATAGCCGGCCAGGCCACTGCCGCCGGTGTTGTCGGTGGACGGGCTCCAGCTGAGCGCGATGCTGTTGGCGGTACGGGCACCGACCGCCAGCCCGCCCGGCACGCTCGGTGCGGTGGTGTCGCCGCTGGCGGCGTTGACGGTAATGGTGATCGTCGCCGTGCTGGCGGTGGCATTGTTGTTGTCAGTGGCCACCGCGCGCAGGGTATGGCTGCCGGCGCTGGCGTTGGTCCAGCTGGCCGCATACGGCGCACTGGTGGCCACGCCGAGCGTGCTGCCGTCGCGGAAGAATTCGACCTTGGCGACGCTGCCGTCCGGATCGCTGGCGGTGGCGGTCACGCTGACCGTGCTGCCGGCGCTGAAGGTGGCGCCGTTGGCCGGCGAGGTCAGGCTGACCACCGGCGGCTGGTTGGTGCCGCTGCCATCGCAGGCACCGAGGTTGGTGTAGTAGGGCGCACCGGCCGGATGGTCCGGCGGCGCGTTCCAGATGTCCTGGTTCGCCCGATAGAGGACGCCTCCTTTCTGCAGGGTATCGCCGGCCCGGTAGATCTTGGCCTGGTCCCACTGGGCCACGCCGGCACAGCTGGCAGCCTGGGCCAGGCCGGGCAGGGCGGCGCTGCCGGCGGCCAGGGCAAGCAACCAGGCCAGGTGGCGGGGACGACAGCTTCGGGTCGAACGTTCGGCACTGCGCACAATCGGGTCGTACATGGGTGAGTCTCCGATCAAAGGGCGCGCGGGCCCCGATGGCGCCGCGCGTGACGCAGGTCCGGGCATCGCCCGGGAAGGCGACGGAGGGGCCGGACGGAGGCACCTGGGAGGCCGGGGAGAGAGTCCGGCACCAGGTGGGGACAACGTTGTCATCAATTGCGTGGTCAATCCGTGAGCAAGCGCATGGTTCGGCGATTTGGGCGGAAAGCGGCGCTGGCGCGCGGTCGGCGGCCATCGGCGGAGCCCCCTCGTGGCTGGTGCTTGCTGCTAATAGCGGATTTCTGGGGGTTGGCCGGGCGGGTGGGCTCAGGCGGGGACGCCGTAAACCCGTCCATGGGGGCTTGGCCGCGGCATCCATGCCGCGGACACCCCTCCTGAGCCCACCCGCCCGGCCACGGACAGGTTCCTGCGCGGCCAGCCACGAAAGACGGAAGAAAAAAACAAAGGCAAAAGCCGGTCGCTGCGCTCTTCAATGCCTGACTTCTGATGTTCCCTGGTTGCCGGCCAGCGGCCGGCACTACCGCAGAGCATCCACCCATGGCGTGGATTTACCGCAGATCGCGGAAATCTGTCGAAGGCGGGGTGGTGGGGGCCAGCAGGACCGTTGGCGCCATGGATGGCGCCATCGAGCCCCCATGGACGGGTTTACGGCGTGTCCTGCTGGCCCCCACCACCCCGCCATCCCACGGGAACCCAGCTTTTGCTTGGGCCGTTGCCGTTGCCGTTGCCGTTGTCGTTGTTGTTGCGGTGGCCTCGGCGGGTGCCGGGCGCCGCCCGGCCAAAGCCCACCCCCCGCTTCCGGTACAATGTCGGGCCCGTTTCCCAACTACGGTTCCCCGGACATGATGGTCCTCGAGGGCGCGCCCGCCCTGTCGCCGTTCCGCCGCGAACGTCTTGAATCCCGCCTGCAGTCCATCGCTCCCTCCCTGCGCATCAGCGGTGCCTGGCACGTCTACTTCGTGCAGCCCGAAGGCAGCGCCGCCCCCGACCTGATCACGCTGTGCCGCATCCTTGAGGCCGCGCCGCAGGCCGAGGCCGTGGCCGACGGCGCGGTCAGCCGCATCGTGGTGCCGCGCTTGGGCACGCTGTCGCCCTGGTCGAGCAAGGCCACCGAACTGGTCCGCGGTGCCGGCCAGCCGGTCAGCCGGGTCGAGCGTGGCCTGCGTATCGACGTGCAGGGCTGGCCGGCAGATGCTGACGCCCAGCAGGCGCTGGTCAAGGCGCTGCACGACCCGATGACACAGTCGGTGCTGGAGACCGTGGAGCAGGGCCAGGCGCTGTTCTCGGCGCCGGCGCGTGGCGAGCTGGAACGCGTGCCGGTGGACCAGCTGGAGGCCGCCAACCAGCGCCTCGGCCTGGCCATGGCCCAGGACGAGATCGACTACCTGCGTGAACGCTTCACCGCGCTGGGTCGCTCGCCGTCGGACGTGGAACTGATGATGTTCGCGCAGGCCAATTCCGAGCACTGCCGCCACAAGATCTTCAACGCCAGCTGGACCATCGACGGCCAGGAGCAGGACCGCTCGCTGTTCCGGATGATCAAGAACACCCACCAGCAGACCCCGCAGCACACGCTCAGCGCGTACAGCGACAATGCCGCGGTGATCGAAGGCCATCCGGCGTCGCGCTATCGCCCCGATCCGGCCAGTGGCGAATACCGCCGCGAAGCGCAGGTGCCCAGTGCCTTCCAGATCAAGGTGGAAACCCACAACCACCCGACCGCGATCGCACCGTTCCCGGGCGCTTCGACCGGCGCGGGTGGCGAGATCCGCGACGAAGGCGCGACCGGCCGTGGCGGCAAGCCCAAGGCAGGCCTGACCGGCTTCTCGGTCTCGCACCTGCGCATTCCGGAATTGCCGCAGCCGTGGGAGGCGCCGCGCGCGCTGAACCCGCGCATGGCACCGGCGCTGGAAATCATGACCGACGGCCCGCTCGGCGGCGCCGCGTTCAACAACGAGTTCGGCCGCCCGAACCTGCTCGGCTACTTCCGCAGCTTCGAGCTGCCGGAAGGCGCCGACCTGGTCCGCGCGTACGACAAGCCGATCATGCTGGCCGGTGGCCTCGGCGCGATCGACCGCGTGCAGGTCGACAAGATCCCGCTGCAGGCCGGTGATGCGGTGATCGTGCTGGGTGGCCCGGCGATGCTGATCGGCCTGGGCGGCGGTGCGGCCAGTTCGGTGGCCTCCGGTGAAAGCGCCGAGGACCTGGACTTCGCCAGCGTGCAGCGCGACAACCCGGAAATGGAGCGCCGCTGCCAGGAGGTCATCGACCGCTGCGTGGCGATGGGCGCCAACAACCCGATCAAGTTCTTCCACGACGTCGGCGCCGGTGGCCTGTCCAACGCCATCCCCGAACTGCTGCACGACTCGAACGTCGGTGGTGTCATCGACCTGGGCAAGGTGCCCACCGATGATCCGTCGCTGTCACCGATGCAGCTGTGGTGCAACGAGTCGCAGGAACGCTACGTGCTGGGCGTGGCCCAGGAGCGCCTGGCCGAGTTCGCCGCGCTGTGCGCCCGCGAACGCTGCCCCTTCGCGGCCGTCGGCGTGGCCACCGCTGAAGAGCATCTGGTGGTGGCCTACGGCGCCGTGCCGGGCCACACCCCGGCCGATGCACCGATCGACCTGCCGATGGACGTGCTGTTCGGCAAGCCGCCGAAGATGCACCGCGATACCGCGCACCCGCCGGCACCGCGCTGGCCGGCGCTGAAGACCGGTGGCCTGGACCTGCAGGAAGCCGGCCTGCGCGTGCTCGCGCACCCGACCGTGGCCTCGAAGAACTTCCTGGTCACCATCGGTGATCGCAGCGTCGGCGGCCTGACCGCGCGCGAGCAGATGGTCGGCCCGTGGCAGCTGCCGGTGGCCGACGTGGCAATCACCCTGGCCGACTTCGACGGCGTAGCCGGTGAGGCGATGTCGATCGGCGAGCGCACCCCGCTGGCCCTGCTCGATGCCGCTGCTTCGGCACGCATGGCGGTGGGCGAAGCGCTGACCAACCTGTGCGCGGCCCCGGTCGATGCGCTGGATGAGATCAAGCTGTCGGCGAACTGGATGGCCGCGGCCGGTCACCCGGGCGAAGACGCGCTGCTGTACGACGCGGTGAAGGCGGTGGGCATGGAACTCTGCCCGCAGCTGGACATCAGCATCCCGGTGGGCAAGGACTCGCTGTCGATGCAGGCGCAGTGGCACGACCAGGGCGAAGCGCACAAGAGCGTGTCGCCGGTGTCGCTGGTGATCTCGGCGTTCGCGCCGGTCGCCGACGTGCGCCAGCAGTTGACCCCGCTGCTCGACCGGGAGGTGGACAGCGAGCTGTGGCTGATCGGCCTCGGTGCCGGCAAGCAGCGCCTGGGGGGTTCGATCCTGGCCCAGGTGCATGCCGACCACGGCGACCTGCCGGCCTTCGCCGGCGCCGCCCCGGACCTGGATGATCCGCAGCGCCTGCGGGGTTTCTTCGAGCTGATCCGCGATGCACGCCAGTCCGGCCTGCTGCTGGCCTATCACGACCGCAGCGACGGCGGTGCTTTCGCCGCGCTGTGCGAAATGGCCTTCACCTCGCGCCTGGGCCTGGACATCGCCCTCGATGCCTGGGGTGACGATCCGTTCCGCAGCCTGTTCAACGAAGAACTGGGCGCGGTGGTGCAGATCGCGCGCGAAGACCGTGCAGCGTTTGCCGACCTGGTTGAACGCCATGCATTGACCGAATGCGCGCAGCGCATCGCCAAGCCAACCACCGCACCGGTGGTGCGCGTGTCGCTGGGCGGCGAGAACCTGGCCGAGTGGCGCTGGGAGGCCTTGTTCGATGCCTGGTGGTCGGTCACCCACGCGATGCAGAAGCGCCGCGACAACCCGGCCAATGCCGATGCCGAGCGCGAGGTCGCGCGTGCCTTCAACGCACCGGGCCTGAAGCCGAAGCTCAGCTTCGACCTCAACGAAGACGTGGCCGCACCGTTCATCAGCACCGGAGCGCGTCCGCGCGTGGCGGTGCTGCGCGAGCAGGGCGTCAACGGCCAGATCGAAATGGCCAACGCCTTCGAGCGTGCCGGCTTCCGTGCCTTCGACGTGCACATGAGCGACCTGATTGAAGGCCGCGTGGCCCTGCAGGATTTCACCGGCCTGGTGGCCTGTGGTGGCTTCAGCTATGGCGACGTGCTCGGTGCCGGTCGTGGCTGGGCCACCTCGATCCTGGAGCGCAGCGCACTGCGTGATGCCTTCGCCGCGTTCTTCGCGCGCGAAGACAGCTTCGCGCTGGGCGTATGCAACGGCTGCCAGATGATGAGCCAGCTGAAGAACATCATTCCGGGTGCCGAGCACTGGCCGCAGTTCCGCCGCAATGCCAGCGAGCAGTTCGAAGCCCGTACCGCGCTGCTGGAAGTGGTGGAATCGCCGTCGATCCTGCTGCGTGGCATGGCCGGCTCGCGCCTGCCGGTGGCGGTGGCGCATGGTGAAGGCCAGGCCGTGTTCGACAATGCCGTCGACCAGGCTGCTGCACGTGTCTCGCTGCGCTACATCGATGGCAATGGCAAGGTGGCCAGCCAGTACCCGCTGAACCCGAACGGTTCGCCGGACGGCATCACCGGCCTGACCAGCAGCGACGGCCGCGTCACCATCATGATGCCGCACCCGGAACGTACCCCGCGCGCGCTCAACCTGAGCTGGGCACCGGCGGAATGGCAGGGTGATTCGCCGTGGATGCGCATGTTCCGCAACGCGCGGGTGTGGTGCGGCTGATCGCATCGTTCCGCGCAGGCCGCAATGCCACCGCGTATGGAAAAACCCGCCGCTTCGTCGGCGGGTTTTTCTTTGCACGCGTGAAACCCTTGTCGCGCCCGCTAGTTACATCGGTTTTCATGCGCCAGCGGTCCGTCACGTGTACCTAACAAAATACTTTTATAAACACGTGAAACGGTGAACTGCTTCACGGCAATAGCATTTGTCGTGTCAAAGTCTTGACGATCTGCAAAGTTGCCGTTAACACTTGAACCCCGTTTCAGAACCATTCATTCCGCAGTAACCGCTCGGCGCACGCGCTCGGTTTTCTGTCGCTGCGCGCCGTTCGGCAATACCCCGCAGTAAATCACGCGAATAAACGCCCCCAGGGGACGTTGGGCCACAAGGCCCGGCGGTGGCGTTGCTTTGCCCAAAACCAGTCCAATCAGGAGCCGTACCGATGAATCGGATTTATCGCAAGGTCTGGAACAAAGCATTGGGTCAGTTGGTGGTGGCCTCGGAACTGGCCTCCTCCGACAGCAGCGGTGGTGTTGTCGACCAGCGCCGCGATACGACACAGGCCACGCCCGCGCTGTTGGCGGTGGCACTGGGCCTGGTATTGGGATTGGGCATGAGCGGTTCCGCCATTGCACAGTCAGTGCAGATCGGCGGCAGCGCTACCTGCGTCGCATTCAGCGGCAAGCTGCTGGAAAAGTGCCTGATCGAAGGCTCGGCCACGGCCAAGGGCAACAACGCGGTGGCGATCGGCAGCAACAGCAATGCCAGCGCCGCCAACAGCGTGGCGCTGGGCGCTGGCTCCAAAGCAGCGCGGGCCAATACCGTGTCCGTCGGCGACGCCGGCAAGGAACGGCAGATCACCAACGTGGCCGCTGGTACCCAGGCCACCGATGCGGTGAACAAGTCACAGCTGGATGCGCAGGCGCGCGCCACGCAGGCCGCGCTGGCGGATGTCGCCGCAGATGGAAACCGCTATTTCAAGGCCGATGGCGCAGGTGATGACAGCGACGCGGCGAAGATCGACGGGCAGGGCGCGGTTGCAGCGGGCGCCGGTGCGCAGTCGTTGGCCAATGCCACCACCGCCATCGGGACCCAGGCGATTGCCGCCGGCCTGGGCGCCAGCGCGTTCGGCCAGGGCGCATTGGCAATCGGTGACGCCAGCGTGGTGGTCGGGCAGAGTGCTGCCGCGTTCGGTCTTGGTGACACCGCCGTCGGCGCCAGTGCCTATGCTGCAAGCGAGAATGGCGCGGCCACCGCCCTGGGTGCGCTGTCCGAAGCCACCGCCGATGGCGCCACTGCCGTGGGTGGCGGTGCCGTGGCGATGGGCCCGGGCAGTACCGCACTGGGCCGAGGCGCCACCGCCGCCAACGAAGCATCGATCGCGGTGGGTGCGTTCAGCACCGCCGTGGGTGAGTACAGCACCGCGCTGGGGTCCAACTCGGCGGCGGTTGCCACCGGCAGCGTGGCGCTCGGAGCCGGCTCGCTGGCCGACCGTGTCGACACCGTGTCGGTCGGCGCCGCCGGATATGGCCTGACCCGGCAGATCACCAGCGTCGCGGCGGGTACTGAAGATACCGACGCGGTCAATGTCGGCCAGTTGAAGGACGTGGCCGCCGTGGCCGATGCCACCGCCAAACACTTCCAGGCCACGGGCAGCCGCAACAGCGATGCGGGCGCGCTGGCCGAAGGTGACGAGGCACTGGCGGCCGGCGAGACGGCCAACGCCATCGGCAATGGCACCACCGCCGTGGGTGCCGGTGCCACGGCCGTTGCGCAGAACGCCACCGCCATCGGCAACAACGCGCTGGCGTCAGGCCAGAACAGCGCCGCGTTCGGCAACAACGCACAGGCGAACGGCCCGGGCAGCGTCGCCGTCGGTGGTGCTGCAGTGGATGCCGATGGCAATCCGCTGATCACCAGTGGTGGCGTGCCGGTCGAAACCGGCGCCACCAGCGCAGGCGTCGGTGGCACTGCAGTCGGTGCCAGTGCCGAAGCCAGTGGATTTGCGGCGTCGTCCTACGGCGTTGGCGCGTATGCCGCCGGTGCGCAGTCGTCCGCATTCGGTGCGGTCGCCAATGCCATCGGTGACTACTCCACCGCACTGGGTACGCAGAGTACCGCCACTGGTAGCAGCAGCGTCGCCATCGGCGGCCCGGCCGACCTGATTCCGGGCTTGGGCTTCTTCGTGCAGACCCAGGCCAGCGGCGAAGCCGCCACCGCGGTCGGCGCCGGCGCTATCGCCAGCGGTGATCGTGCGGTGGCCAACGGCAGCCTGACCGAAGCATCCGGTGTGGAATCCACCGCCGTGGGCTACTTCGCCTATGCCCCGGGTGAGAATGCCAGCGCGCTCGGTGCGCAGACCTGGGCCAGCGGTGCGCAGAGCACCGCGGTGGGTTACTACGCCACTGCACGTGGTGCCAACAGCGTCGCGCTCGGCGCGAATTCCGAAGCGGTGCGCGCCAACAGCGTGGCCGTGGGCAGTGCCGGCAACGAGCGGCAGATCACCAGCGTTGCCGCGGGCAGTGAAGCCACCGATGCGGTCAACAAAGCCCAACTCGACGCGGTGGCCAGCACCGCCGACGGCACCGCGCGCTTCTTCCAGGCACAGCCCGAAGCGGGCAGTGATGCCGGTGCGTTCGCCGAGGGCGAAGGCGCGGTCGCGGCCGGTTCGTCGAGCAATGCGATTGGCGCCGGCGCGGTTGCACATGGCGCTGCCGCGTCGGCGATCGGTGATGACAGCGTGGCGGTGGGTCGCAACAGCAGCGCCACCGGCAACGGCGGTGTTGCCATCGGTGGCCTCGGGCAGGCCTACGATGAGTACAACCAGCCGATCATCGGCGCCGACGGCAAGGCGCAGCAGGTGGGCACCACGGCGGCCGCCGATGCCACGGCGGTCGGCAGCGGTGCACAGGCCACCGGGGCTGCCAGCGGCGCGTTCGGCAATGCCGCCAAGGCCAGTGGCGACAACAGCTTCGCGGCAGGCGGCAAGTCGCGCGCCACCGGCAGCTATGCGGTCGCGGTCGGTGACAGCGCCTTCGCCAGCAGCGATGACAGCACCGCTGTCGGTGGTTACAGCTGGGCGACGGCCAGTGGCGCAGCAGCGTTCGGTTCGGGTGCGTGGGCCACCGCCACCAATGCCTCGGCATTCGGCAACGCGGCCTGGGCCAGTGGCAGTGGCGCAACCTCCATCGGCTACAACAGCTGGGCCAATGGTGCCAGCTCCACCGCAGTCGGTCGCGGCGCATTCGGTTATGGCGACAACAGCGTGGCACTGGGCTTCCAGGCGTTGGGCAACAGCCTCAACAGCATTGCCATCGGCACCAACACGGTGGCCGGCGGTGAAAGTGCGATTGCGTTGGGCGCCGGCAGCAACGCCAGCGCCAGCAATGCTGTCGCGCTCGGTGCCGGTTCGGTTGCCAGCCGTGCACGCACGGTGTCGGTGGGCAGCAGTGGCAACGAGCGGCAGATCACCAACGTCGCTGCCGGTACCCAAGCCACGGACGCGGTGAACAAGGCACAGCTGGATGCGGTCGCGAGTACCGCCACCACCACCAGCCGCTTCTTCCAGGCCAGCGGCAGCGGCGGTGACGTGGCCGGTGCGCTGGTGGACGGTGACAACGCGCTGGCCGCCGGTGATGCGGCCAACGCCATCGGCAACGGTGCCACCGCACTCGGCAGTGGTGCCAATGCGCTGGCCAACAACGCGCAGGCAATCGGTTTCAACGCGCTGGCCAGCGCCGCCAACGCCAGCGCCGTCGGTGCCAACGCACAGGCGACCGGTGAGTACGCCACCGCGCAGGGTGCGGAAAGCGAAGCCAGCGGCGAGCAGAGCGCGGCGTTCGGTGCCGCCAGCATCGCCAGTGGTGCCGGCAGTACCGCCAACGGTGTGTTGTCCGAAGCCTCCGGCGAGGAAGCCGTGGCGGTGGGCTACTTCAGCAATGCCAGCGGCAGCGGCGCCACCGCGGTCGGCAGCGAAAGCGTCGCCAGCGGCACGGCGTCGGCAGCGTTCGGCATCGGCGCCGAAGCGACCGGTGGCTACAGCACCGCCATCGGTGGCTATTCCCAGGCATCGGCGTTCAACGCCACCGCCTTCGGCAACTTCGCCAGTGCCACCGGTTCCAACAGCGTGGCGCTGGGCGGCGACTCCGAGGCGTCGGGTGCCTACAGCACCGCCACCGGCCAGGGTAGCCTGGCCACCGGCACCAACAGCGTCGCCGTCGGTGGTTCGCTGTTTGGCGTGCTGGCCACCGAAGCATCGGGCAATTACTCCACCGCCGTCGGTGGCGGCGCCTGGTCCGGCGGCATCAACAGCACCGCACTGGGCAACGCCGCCGAATCGCGCGCTGCCAACAGCGTGGCGCTGGGTGCCGATTCGATCGCGGACCGCGACAACACCGTGTCGGTTGGCGGTGCTGGCAATACCCGCCAGATCACCAACGTGGCCGATGGCACGCAGGGCACCGATGCGGTCAACAAGAACCAGCTAGACGCCGTAGCCGCAGCAGCGGAGAAGACCAGCAGGCAGTTCCAGGCCAGTGGCAACGCCGAGGGTGAAACCGGCGCCCTGGTCGAGGGTGACAACGCGCTGGCGGCCGGTGATGCGGCCAACGCCATCGGCAACGGTGCCACCGCACTCGGCAGCGGCGCCAATGCACTGGCCGCCAACGCCACGGCGGTCGGCATCGATGCGCTGGCCACCGGCAACAACGCCGCAGCACTGGGCAGTACCGCACAGGCCACCGGCGAAGACAGCCTTGCGCTCGGTACCGGCGCCAGCGCCAGCGAGCTCGGCGCCAGCGCGGTAGGGGCGCGTGCGCAGGCCGGTGGTGCGTACAGCACCGCGACCGGCACCGAATCCAACGCCAGTGGCACGCAGGCACTGGCCAGTGGCTTCCGCAGTGCCGCCTCTGCCGATGGCACCACCGCCGTCGGTGGCTATGCCGAAGCGAGCGGACGCCTCGGCACCGCGTTGGGCTACGGCTCGGCCGCCAGCGGGGCCAACACCACCGCGGTCGGCTTCGGTGCCGCCGCAGCCGGTACCGGTGCCGTGGCCGTGGGCCAGTCCAGCGAGGCCAGTGGCGAGGAGAGCGTGGCCATTGGTGGCAGCACCTTCTTCGGCTTGATCCCGTCGCGTGCCAGCGGCACCGGCGCGGCGGCCTTCGGTGCCGGCGCCTGGGCGACCGAAGATTACGCCACCGCGATCGGCTGGAATTCGTGGGCGGATGCCGCAGATGGCACGGCACTGGGCGCCAGTGCCACCGCCAGTGGGTTGAACAGCGTGGCGCTGGGCGCCGGCTCCAAGGCCGAGCGCGACAATACCGTGGCCGTGGGCACCGCGGGCGGTGAGCGCCAGGTGACGCATGTGGCAGCCGGCACCGAGGCCACCGACGCGGTGAACAAGGGCCAGCTGGACGCGGTTGCCAGCGTTGCCGACAGGACTGGCCGGCAGTTCCAGGCCAGCGGCAACGCCGATGGCGAAGCCGGTGCACGGGTGGAGGGCGACGACGCGCTCGCCGCTGGCAATGCGGCCAATGCGATTGGCAACGGCACCACCGCATTGGGCAGCGGCGCAACGGTGGTCGCGGCCAATGCCACGGCGGTCGGCGTTGACGCACTGGCCACGGCCGAGCAGGGTGTGGCGATCGGCAGCGGTGCCAGCAGCACCGCAGGCGGTGCCGTAGCGCTGGGTGCACAGAGCAGCAGCGGCGGCGCCGCCAGCATTGCGATCGGCGCGCAGTCGCAGTCGCAGGGTATCGGGGCGACCGCTGTCGGCGGCATGGCCGAGGCCGCCGGCCTGGCGGCCACCGCAGTGGGCTACGGCGCGATCGCCGATGGTCGCGAAACCACTGCAGTCGGCAACTTCGCACAGGCCAATGGCTGGCGTGCCACGGCGTTTGGTGCAGGCGCCAGCGCCGGCTTCTTCGGCACCGCGATAGGCAGTGCCGCGCAGGCCGCCGACGTGTCCACGGCGGTGGGCCAGGGCACCATTGCGCAGATCGCCGGCGCCGGCTTCGGCGTGCAGGCCAAGGCTGGCGAGTACGGCACCGCTCTGGGCAACAACGCCGCGACCGGATTGAACGGCGTGGCGGTCGGCTTCAATGCACTGGCCGGACAGGATGCCGCCAGCGTCAGTGCTGGCCGGTTCACCACCGCCATCGGCAGTGAGGCGTGGGCTACCGAAGACGGCGCCACCGTGGTCGGTTACAACAGCTACGCGCAGGCCAGCAACGCGACGGTGCTCGGCAGCAATACCTGGACCACCAAGGACGCCGGCAACAGCGTCGCGTTGGGTGCGGGCTCGCTGGCCGACCGTGCCAACACAGTGTCGGTGGGTGCCGCACAGGAGTGGGTCGATGCTGCCGGAGTCACCCACAGCGCGATCAACCGCCAGCTCACCAATGTCGCGGCCGGTACGCAGGCCAACGATGCGGTGAACAAGGGCCAGCTGGATGCAGTGGCCGCCACCGCCGATGCGGTCGGCCAACGCTTCAAGGCCAACGGTTCGGGTACCGCCAGTGCCACCGGCACGGATGCCGTGGCCATCGGCGGCAACGCCAACGCCAGTGGAAGCCGCAGCAATGCGCTGGGCAGTGGTGCCACGGCCATCGGCAACGCGGCGCTGGCACTGGGCGCCAACAGCGGCGCCAGCGGCAACAACTCAGTGGCATTGGGTGCCGGTTCGCGTGCGCTGGAGGCCAACGTGGTCTCGGTCGGCGGTGGCAACGGCACCGCCGGCCCGGCCACGCGGCGGATCGTCAATGTGGCCGACGGCCGCATCGCCGCCGGCAGCACCGATGCGGTCACCGGGTCACAGCTCAACGTCACCAACCAGCGCGTGGGCGCAGTGGAAACCCGCGTGGGCGATTTCGATTCGCGCATCGCGACGGTCGAGACCACGGCGGCCAGTGCAGTCGGCTATGACGACGCCAGCCGTGATCGCCTGACCCTGTCCGGCTTCCAGGGCACCACCATCGACAACGTCGGTGCCGGCAGCATCGCCGCCGGCAGCCGCCAGGCGATCAATGGCGGGCAGTTGTTCCAGTCGCTCAGTGATGCCGCCAGCTTCCTCGGCGGTGGCGCCAGCGTCGGCATGCAGGGTGTGTTCGTGGCGCCGAACTACGTGATCCAGGGCGCGACGTACAGCAACGTCGGCGATGCGCTCGGTGCGCTGGACCGCAAGGTCAGCGAGATCGATCGCCGCACCGCCGGAGGCACGCGTTCGGGAACGGCAAGCCTGCGTTCGATGAGTGCCTCGCTGGATGAAAGCCCGCTGGCCAGCGTCGCCGACGCACCGGCCACCGCCGACGCGGCACCGGCCAGCACCGCACGCGTGCAGGGCACGCCGACGGCCGCCGCCGCCGGTGCCGGGATTCCGGTTGGCACCCCGGCCACGGGCTTCAATGCCGTCGCCATGGGTGAGGGCGCAGTGGCCAGTGGCGCCTCGTCCACCGCCATCGGCCAGGGTGCCAGTGCCACGGCTGCCAACGCGGTGGCTTTGGGCCAGGGCTCGGTTGCCGATCGTGCCAATACGGTGTCGGTGGGCAGCGAAGGCAACGAACGCCAGGTCACCAACGTCGCCGCAGGCACCACCGCCACCGACGCCGTCAACAAGGGCCAGCTGGACCGTGGCATGGCCACTGCCAACAGCTACACCGACAGCCGCGTGCAGGCCGTCGCCGACAGCTTCGATGTGTTCAAGGGCGAGATCGACGGGCGCCTGCGCCACATGGATCGCCGCATCGACCGCCAGGGCGCGATGAGTGCGGCGATGCTCAACATGGCCACCAGTGCCGCCGGCATCCGCACCCAGAACCGGGTCGGCGTCGGCATCGGTTTCCAGGGCGGCGAGTCGGCGTTGTCGCTGGGCTACCAGCGTGCGATCAGCGATCGCGCCACGGTCACCTTCGGCGGTGCCTTCAGCAGTGACGACAGCTCGGTCGGCGTTGGTGCCGGCTTCGGCTGGTAAGCCAAACCACTGCGCCGGCGGCCACCCACGCCGGCGCCAAACCTGCAATCAGGGCCTGGGGGGAGGTCACGGCAATCCCGGCTGGGCCGGCCGGGAGTCGTCAAGGAATGATGGCCGCAGTGTTGGTTCGATCCATGACCCAGAAGAGGAATTTCGACGTGATCAAGAAGCAGAACCTTCGCATCAATGTGCTTGCCGCCGCCGTGCTGTCGATGACCGCGGTGGGTGCCGTCCACGCCGCCGGGTTGCCGACCCGTGAACCGGTGCGCCAGGCCAGCACCGCCGAGCCGGGCGCCGAGCGCATCATCGTCAAGTATCGTGCTGGCACCGCTGCGGCGGGCGACCGTTCGGCCAAGCTGTCCGCCGTGCAGTCCGCGCTGACCCGCGCCAGCCTGTCCGGTGGCACCGCCCGCGCCAGCACGCTTGGCCCGCAGGTCGTGCGCAGGCTCGGCGTCGGTGCCGACCTGATCCGCCTGCAGGGCCGCCTGGCGCCTGCGGAACTGCAGCGCGTGCTGAAGGAACTGAAGGCCGATCCGGCCGTGCAGTACGCCGAGGCCGACGTGAAGCTGCGCCGCAGCGAACTGCGCGCCGGTGACGTGCAGCCGGCGCTGGCGCCGAATGACCCTTACTACCAGCAGTACCAGTGGCACCTGCACAACGCCACCGGTGGCATCAACGCACCGTCGGCGTGGGATGTATCGCAGGGCGAGGGCGTGGTGGTGGCGGTGCTCGACACCGGCATCCTGCCACAGCACCCGGACCTGGTCGGCAACCTGCTGGAAGGCTACGACTTCATCAGCGATGCCGAGACGTCGCGCCGCGCCACCAACGATCGCGTGCCAGGTGCGCAGGACTATGGTGACTGGGTCGAGAACGACAACGAGTGCTACACCGGTTCCGTCGCGGAGGACAGCTCCTGGCACGGTACCCACGTGGCCGGCACCGTGGCCGAGCAGACCAACAACGGCGTCGGCATGGCCGGTGTCGCGCACAAGGCCAAGGTGCTGCCGGTCCGCGTGCTCGGCAAGTGCGGTGGCTACCTTTCCGATATCGCCGACGCCATCACCTGGGCCTCCGGCGGCACCGTGGCGGGCGTGCCCGCCAATGCCAACCCGGCTGAGATCATCAACATGAGCCTGGGTGGAAGCGGCAGCTGTGACGGAACCTACCAGGATGCGATCAATGGCGCGATCTCGCGTGGCACCACCGTGGTCGTGGCGGCCGGCAACGAGACCGACAACGCATCCAAGTACCGTCCGGCCAGTTGCGACGGCGTGGTGACCGTCGGTGCCACCCGCATCACCGGCGGCATCACCTACTACTCCAACTACGGCACCCGCGTGGACCTGTCCGGTCCGGGTGGTGGCGGCAGCGTCGATGGCAATCCCGGCGGCTACGTCTGGCAGTCCGGTTCCGATGCGGCCACCACGCCGGAGTCGGGCAGCTACAGCTACATGGGCATGGGCGGCACGTCGATGGCCTCGCCGCACGTGGCTGCCGTCGCTGCACTGGTGCAGAGCGCGCTGATCGCCAAGGGCAAGGATCCGCTGGCCCCCGCCGCGATGCGCGCGCTGCTGAAGGAAACCGCGCGCCCGTTCCCGGTCAGCATTCCGGCCGCCACCCCGATCGGCACCGGCATCGTCGATGCCAAGGCGGCGCTGGCCAAGGCACTGGAAGAGCCGTGCACCGAGAACTGCGGGCCGGTGGCGACGCCGCTGACCAACAAGGCCGCGGTGGGGGGACTGAACGGTACGGCTGGCAGCAGCCGCCTGTACAGCTTCGAGGCAGCCGCTGGCAAGCAGTTCAGCGTGATCACCTACGGTGGCACCGGCAACGTGTCGGTCTACATCGCCCAGGGACGCGAGCCGAGCGCCAGCGACAACGATGGCAAGTCGACCCGTCCCGGCACGTCCGAAACGGTACGGGTGAACAAGCCGGTGGCAGGCACCTACTACATCAAGGTGGTGGGCGAAGCGGCCTACAACGGCGTCAGCATCCTCGCCACGCAGTAAACCTGACGTGTCGTAGTTGAACGGCCGAGGCCCGTCATCCTGTGTGACGGGCTTCGTCTTTTTACGAAAGCTGGCGGCAGGGCGGCGGAAATCATGGCTTAACTGCTAAAGTCGGTCCGATTGACAGGAGAGTCACGTGAACGCGCTCGCTGCAACCGTTACCGACGATGCCGAAGGCCGCATCCTGGATGCGCTGCTGGCACGCGGCCGGCTCAAGGAAGGAGACCTGGCGCGCGCGCGGCCGCTGCACGCCGAGGCCGGCGGCAGCCTGCTGGGCCTGCTGGTGCGCCTGGGCCTGGTGTCTGAACGCGACCAGGCACAGGCCAGCGCCGAGGTGCTGGGCCTGCCGCTGCTGGAGGGCAAACAGGTGCCGGAGGCCCCGCCGCAGGCGCTGGCCGAGGGACTGCCGCTGTCGCTGCGTTTCCTGAAGCAGTTCCATGTGTGCCCGCTGGAGCTGAATGAACACGGGGTGCGTCTGTGGCTGGCCGATGCCCACGATGCCTATCCGCAGCAGGCCGTGCAGTTGGCGCTGGGGGTTCCGGTGACACCGGTGCTGGGCATGCGCGCGGAGATCGATGACCTGGTCGAGCGCTGGTTCGGCCAGGGCCGCAGCGCGATGGGCGCGATCGTGGAAACCGCCGATGGCGAGGGCGGCGCGGTCGACGATATCGAGCACCTGCGCGACCTCGCTTCGGAAGCGCCGGTGATCCGTCTGGTCAACCTGGTGATCCAGCGTGCGGTGGAACTGCGCGCTTCGGATATCCATGTCGAACCGTTCGAGAGCCGGTTGAAAGTCCGCTACCGGGTCGATGGCGTGCTGGTGGAGGGCGAGAGCCCGCCGGCCAATCTCACCGCCGCGGTGATCAGCCGCATCAAGATCATGGCCCGGCTCAACATCGCCGAGCGCCGCCTGCCGCAGGACGGCCGCATCATGCTGCGCGTGCAGGGCAAGGAGCTGGACCTGCGCGTGAGTACCGTGCCTACCGCGCATGGCGAAAGCGTGGTGATGCGCCTGCTGGACCGCGAAACGGTGGTCTTCGATTTCCACCGGCTCGGCTTCACCGACGCCTTCCTGCCGCAGTTCCGCAAGGTGCTGGAACAGCCGCACGGCATCCTGCTGGTGACCGGGCCGACCGGCTCGGGCAAGACCACCACGCTGTACACCGCGCTGAGCCAGCTCAACACCGCCGACGTCAAGATCATCACGGTTGAAGATCCGGTCGAATACCAGATCGAGGGCATCAACCAGATCCAGGCCAAGCCGCAGATCGGCCTGGATTTCGCCAACGCGCTGCGCAGCATCGTCCGCCAGGATCCGGACATCATCATGATCGGTGAAATGCGCGACCTGGAAACCGCGCGCATCGCCATCCAGTCGGCACTGACCGGCCACCTGGTGCTGTCCACCCTGCACACCAACAATGCGGCCGGTGGCATCACCCGCCTGCTCGACATGGGCGTGGAGGATTACCTGCTCACCTCGACCATCAACGGCATCCTGGCCCAGCGCCTGGTGCGCCGGCTGGAGCCGACCCATGCCGAACGCTACGCAGCCTCGCCAGAGGAGATCGAACGCTTCGAGCTGCGCCGCCTGCAGCCGGAGGGGCCGATCCACCTTTACCGCCCGAAGCCCTCGGCGCTGGCGCCGACCGGCTACCTGGGGCGTACCACCATCATGGAATTCCTGGTGATGAACGATGCGCTGCGGCGTGCGGTGATGCGTCGCGATGGCATGGGCGAGATCGAGCGCATCGCCCGCGAAGCCGGCATGCGCACCATGTACGAGGATGGCCTGTCCAAGGCGCTGAGCGGACAGACCACCATCGAGGAAGTGCTGCGCGTGACCGAGGAAAGCTGATGCGCGCAGGACGCAGGGGCTGACATGCCGAACTACCGCTACAAGGCGCTCAATCCGCACGGTGAGGTCTTCGACGGGCAGATGGAAGCGGCCAGCGAGGCCGAGCTGATCGCGCGCCTGCAGGACCAGGGCCACCTGCCGATGGAGACGCAGCTGGCCGACGCCGGCGCGATCGGCGGCAGCAGCTGGCGCAACCTGCTGCAGCAGCGCCCCCTGCAGGGCGCTGCCCTGCTGCAGTTCACCCAGCAGCTGGCGACCCTGCTCGGTGCCGGCCAGCCGCTGGACCGCGCGCTGTCGATCCTGCTGGGGTTGCCCGAGGACGAACGATCACGCCGCGCGATCACCGACATCCGCGACGTGGTGCGCGGCGGTGCACCGCTGTCCACCGCGCTGGAACGCCAGCATGGTCTGTTCTCGCGGCTGTACGTGAACATGGTGCGCGCCGGCGAAGCCGGTGGCAGCCTGCATGAAACCCTGCAACGCCTGGCCGACTACCTCGAGCGCAGCCGCGCGCTGCAGGGCAAGGTCATCAACGCACTGGTCTACCCGGCGATCCTGCTGGTGGTGGTGGGCGGTGCGCTGCTGTTCCTGCTTGGCTATGTGGTGCCGCAGTTCGCGCAGATGTACGAGAGCCTGGACGTGGCGCTGCCGTGGTTCACCAATGCGGTGCTGCAGCTGGGCCTGTTCGTGCGCGACTGGTGGGTGCTGCTGCTGGTGGTGCCGGCGCTGCTGGCGCTGTTCTTCGAGCGCAAGGCGCGGCAACCCGCGTTCCGGCTGGCGCTGGATGGCTGGCTGCTGCATCGCCGTGGCATCGGCCGTCTCGTCGGTGAACTGGAGACCGCGCGCCTGGCGCGCACGCTGGGCACCCTGCTGCGCAACGGCGTGCCCCTGCTGGGCGCACTGGGCATCGCGCGCAACGTACTGGGCAACCGCGCGCTGGCCGACGATGTGGAAGCGGCCGCCGATGAAGTGAAAAATGGTGCCGGCCTGTCGCTGGCACTGTCGCGCGGCAAGCGCTTCCCGCGCCTGGCCCTGCAGATGATCCAGGTCGGCGAGGAATCCGGCGCCCTCGATACCATGCTGCTGAAGGCCGCCGACACCTTCGAACAGGATAGTGCCCGGCGCATCGACCGCCTGCTGGCGGCGATGGTGCCGGCGATCACCCTGGTGCTGGCCTCGGTGGTGGGCGCGGTGATCGTGGCCGTGCTGGTGCCGCTGTACGACCTGACCAATGCCATCGGTTGACGATGGCACTCCCTGCAACCCCGACACTCCGCAACTGAAAGGACCGTCCATGATTGCCCGTCGCCGACCGATCCGCCTTTCCTTCACCGCCGCGCGCAACCAGTCGGGCATGAGCCTGCTGGAAATCATCATCGTCATCGTGCTGATCGGCGCGGTGCTGACCCTGGTCGCCAGCCGCGTACTGGGCGGTGCCGACCGTGGCAAGGCCAACATCGCCAAGGCGCAGGTGCAGACCGTGGCGTCCAAGATCGACAACTACCAGATCGACACCGGCAAGCTGCCCGGCTCGCTCAATGACCTGGTGACCGCACCGGCCGGTGTTGGCGGCTGGCTCGGTCCGTACGCCAAGCCGGCCGACCTGAACGACCCGTGGGGCCACGCCCTGGAATACCGCGCACCGGGCGAAGGCCAGCCGTATGAGCTGGTCAGCCTGGGCAAGGATGGCAAGGCCGGCGGTAGCAGCGTCGACGCTGACATCCGCTACCAGCCGTAACCGCGCATGACGTATTTCCTGCCGCGCCGGTTGCCCCACCCGCGCCTGCACGGCAGGCGCGCGGCGGGACTGTCGCTGCTGGAAATGCTGCTGGTGATCGCACTGATCGCGGCGATCGGCCTGATCACCGCCGCTGGCCTGTCGCGCGGTTTCGCCGGCATGCAGCTGCGCAGCGCCGGCAAGGACATCGCCAACCAGCTGCGCATGGTGCGCGCGCAGGCAATCGCCCGCGGCGAACCGCAGCGCTTCGTCATCGAGCCGGCGCGGCGGCGCTGGGAGGGCGCCAACCAGCGCCACGGTGAGGTGCCCGCACAGCTGCAGGTGCAGTTCGAAGGCGCCGCGCAGCTGGCCACCGCGCCGGGGCAGGGCGTGATCGAATTTCATCCCGATGGTGGCTCCAGCGGCGGCCGCATCCGGTTGCAGCGCGACGGCGCCGAATGGCGCGTCGACGTCGGCTGGCTCACCGGTGAGGTCCGCTCCGGCCCCTGGCGGGCGCAATGAAGCGGCGCGCGCGTGGCTTCACCCTGCTGGAAGTGATCATCGCCTTCGCCCTGCTGGGCCTGGCGTTGACCCTGCTGCTGGGCAGCCTGTCCGGCGGCGCAAAACAGGTGCGCGATGCCGAGCTGCGCACGCGCGCGGTGCTGCATGCACAGTCGTTGCTGGCCGAGGCCGGCGTCGACGCACCGCTGCAGGTGGGCAGTCAGCAGGGTGACTGGGAACAGGGGCGCTATCACTGGGAACTGCAGGTTCAGCCGTGGGTGGAACCACGCGCTGGCAATGTCGTGCAGGCCACGTCACCGGGGACCCCATGGCTGGCAGAGCTGCAATTGCAGGTGCGTTGGGGTGACAGCGAGCGCGAGCAGCTGCGCTGGCGCAGCCTGCGCCTGTTGCCGCCCGACCTGGAGAATGCGCGGTGAGGCGCCGCGCCGCAGGTTTCACCCTGGTCGAAGTGATGCTGGCCACCGTGCTGCTGGCCGGCGGCCTGGCGTTGGCCTTTGCCAGCGTGCGCTCGGCGATGGCGGTCAGCCAGCGTGGCGAGCAGATCGCCGCCGAGAGCGAACGCATGCGCGCGGTCGAGTCCTTGCTTCGCAGGCAGCTGGCGGGCGCGTTGCGCACCCCGCTTGAGGTTCCGGACCCCACCCGCGAACCGATCTTCTTCCAAGGGGAGGAGCAACGCATGCTGTTCGCCGCCGACCTGCCCGGCTACCTCGGCCGTGGCGGCCCCTACCTGCACGCGCTGCAGGTCGACGGACGCGATGGCCAACAGCGCCTGCTGCTGGACCTGGTGCTGCTGCAGGAAGGCGAGCGCATCGCCGAGAATCCACCGCGCCCGCCCGAGGTGCTGGTGGAGAACCTGAAGTCGGTGCAGCTGCGCTATCGGGGTATCGATGCCAGCACTGGGCAGGTGACCGACTGGATGCCGCGCTGGGACGACACCCGCCGCCTGCCGATGCTGGTGGAGATCCAGATCGTGCCGGCCCGTGGAGCGCCGTGGCCACCGCTGGTGGTGGCGCTGCGCGCCGGTGGCAGCGGAGGCGCGCGATGAGGCGTCAGGCTGGGGCGGCATTGGTGCTGGTGCTGTGGCTGATCGCGTTGATGACCGCGCTGGTCGGCGCATTCGCGCTGAGCGCACGGGTCGAACACCTGCAGCAGCGCGTGCTGGATGACGATGCACGCGGGCAGGAACGTGCGCGTGCTGGCCTCGAATATGCCCTGCTGCGCCTGTCGGCCGATCCGCAGCGCGCGCCCTGGCGTGCCGATGGCCGGACCTATCGCTGGCAGTTCGACGACGCCAGCATCGAGATCAAGGTGCTGGACGAGAACGGCAAGATCAACCTGAACCTGGCCGATGCCGCGCTGCTGGCCGCCTTCCTCAAGGCGCTGGGTGAAGACGATGCCCAGGCCCGGCAGCTGGCCGCGGCCATCATCGACTGGCGTGACGAGGACAGCCTGCTGCAGCCGGGCGGTGGTGCCGAAGCGCAGGACTACGCCGCAGCCGGGTTGCCCTATGGCCCACGCAACAAGCGGTTCGAGACCCTGGGCGAGCTGCAGCGCGTGCTGGGCATGCGCGGCACGCTGTACCGGGCGATGTTGCCGCACCTGACCCTGTACAGCCGCCAGGCGCGGCCGGATCCCCAGTTCGCCAGCGCACCGGTGCTGACCGCACTGGGCCTGGATGCGGATACCGTGCTGGCGCAGCGCGCCCAGCAGGAGCGTGATGCAGATTCCGCTGGTGGTACGACAACGCTTGCCAGCAGCAGCGGCACCTATAGTATCGAGTCCGCTGCCATCGACAGCAGTGGACGCAGGTCGGTGTTGCAGGCAGTGGTACGCAGTGGCTCGGGCGGGGTTCCCGGGCGGACCTACACAGTGCTTCGCTGGGAGCAGGGAATGACAGCAAGATGACGGCATGGCAGGACAGTGTGCGGCAGGTGCAGGGCCGGATCGGCCCGGGCGCCGGCCGTTTCCTGCGCTGGTGGCGGCAATCGCTGCTGGCGTGGGTGCCGGCCCGTTGGCAGTGGGCGCTGGGCTGGGCACAGGCGCGCCTGCTGCTGCAGCGCCAGGGTGACCAGCTGCAGGTCTGGCGTGAGGCCGGTGAACGCCGCGAAGCGGTTGCCAGCGTGCCATGGCCGCTGTCGCCGGTGGAACTGGACCGCGTGCTGGAACCGCGGCTGCGCAGCCTGCCACGGGTGTGGCTGCTGCCGGCCAGCGAGGTACTGCGTCGTCATCTGCGCTTGCCCGCGGCTGCGGCCGACCGCCTGCGCGCCGTGGTCGGTTTCGAGATCGACCGCCAGACGCCGTTCGAATCGAGCCAGGTCAGCTTTGACGTGCGTGAGCTGGGGGGCGCAGCCGAGGGCCAGCTGCAGGTCGAACTGATCGCCTGGCCGCTGCGCCAGCTGGAAGCGTGGCGGGCCAGCGTGGGCGAGTGGGCCGATGCACTGGCCGGTGTCGATGCCATCGACAGCGAGGGTGAGCCTCTGCAGGTGAACCTGCTGCCACCGGCGCAGCGCCAGTTGCGCGCGGATCCCATGCGGCGCTGGAACGTGCTGTTGGCCGTGGCCGCGCTGGTGATGCTGGTGCTGGCCGCCGTGCAGCTGCTCGACAACCGCCGTGACGCTGCCGATGCGCTGCGTGCGCAGGTCGAGCGCAGTGCACGCAGTGCGCGTGGTGTCGCCAGCGAACGCGCGCAGCTGCAGGCGCTGATCGATGGTGCCGCATTCCTGGAAAAGCAGCGCAGCCAGCGTGCCGGAACGGTGGAAATCTGGAATGAACTGACCCGGCGCCTGCCGGAGGGCACCTATCTGGAAAAGCTGGCCATCGAGAACAACAACCTGCAGCTGATCGGCCTGAGCCGCGAGGCGTCGCAGCTGGTGCAGCTGCTGCAGGACGCACCGCAGTGGCGCAAGGTCAATCTGACCGGCGTACTGCAGGCCGATGGTGCTGCCAGCGGCCGTGACCGTTTCACCATGACTGCCGAACTGCAGCCGTTGCCGGCTGCAGCCCCGGCCCGGGAGGCGGCCGATGCCGATGCCAAGCGCACGCCGTGACCGCTGGCTGGCACTGGCGCTGCTGCTGGCAGTGCTGGGCCTGGCCTACCTGCTGCTGGTGCACCCCTGGTTCACCCGGCCACTGCGTGAAATCGACGCCGACGTGGCCGCCCTGCGCGAGCGCGAACAGCGCGTGCAGGCGCAGCTGCAGCAGCAGCCGCAGATCGAACAACGCCTGCGCGCCACCCGCGAGGCACTGCAGCAGCGGCCGGGCTTCCTGCGTGAGGCCACCGCCGAAGCTGCAGCCGCTGCGCTTGGCGCCAGGCTGCAGGATGCGGTGGCGATGGCCAGCCCGGGCAACCGCAGCTGCACCATCAGCAACCGCACGCCACTGGCCGACAACCGTCGTGACGCCGAGTTCGTACGCGTGGCCATGCAGGTGCGCCTGCGTTGCGGTGTGGCCGAACTGGCCACGGTGCTGCACAGCCTGGAAACCGGCAGCCCGCGCCTGTTCGTCGACAACCTCAACCTGATCGCGCAGCGCTTCCAGCAGTCGCCGAATGAATCCGGGCTCGGCCTGGACGTGTCGTTCGAACTGGCCGGTTACCTGCTGCCCGGTGCCGCTGCCGATGGCGCTGCGCCGGCACCTGCAGCCGAGCCGGGCGCGGCGCCGCAACCGCCTTCGGCTGCACCGGCACCCTCACCGGCTGCGCCGGAAGAGGGGCAGGAGGTGGCCGATGAAGCTTGAGCAGATCAGCCTGCGCACCGGTTTCCTGCTGGCACTGGCCGGCTGGGCGGCAGCGGTCTGGCTGGCCACCGGCTTCGGCCTGGGCAGCCAGCTGCCAGGTGCGGATGGCGATGCCGATGCGGTGCCTTCGTTGCCGGTGCTGCCGCCGTTGGCCGCAGAACGCATGGCCAGCGCCGACAGCTACAGTGCCATCGGCGAGCGACCGCTGTTCGCCGAGGACCGCAGGCCGAAGCCCTATCTGCTCGGTGGCAGCGAGCCTGCCGCCAGTGCCGCGTTGCGCCTGACCGGCGTGCTGCTGACCGGCGATTTCGGCATGGCCACCTTCACCACCGAACAGAACCGCTCGCTGCGCCTGCGTCTCAACGGCGAAGCCGTGGATGGCTGGCAGCTGGTCGCGCTGCAGCCGCGCCAGGCGACGGTGATCGGCCCCGGTGGCAACCAGGTCCTCGAACTGGCGGTGTTCAACGGCCAGGGCGGTGAGCCGCCGACGGTACTGCGCGGAGCAAATGGTGCACCGCCTGCAGGCGCGATTGTTGTGCCGCCCTCGGCGGGCGCTCCGCCGGCGCCGCCACCGGCCGCCGCAACCCCATCGCCGTCGCCCGCTGGCAATGCACCAGCGCCTGCGGCGGCCGCTGCAAAAACACCACCGGCCAACAACAACGGTCCCAGCGAAGCGCAGATGCAGGCCATCCGCGAACGCATCCAGGCCCGTCGCCGCCAGCTGCAACAACAGCAGCAACAACCGTCGCCGCCCCCGGGCGATGGCACCAACCGATAGAGTGAATGCATGAACCTGCGTTTTCTTCCCTGGTCCTTTGCCCTCGCGCTGCTGGTCGGCTGCAGTACGGTGTCCGCGCCGCACGTGCAGCGCAACGGCAACCTGTCGCCCAGTGCCGATGCCGGCCAGGCAGCCGACGTCGCCGCCGATGCCGCCCGCGAGAGCCAGGGCGCACCGCAGGCGGTGATCCGCCGCGGCACCGGCACCATGATCAACCGTGAGGCCGCGCGCGCACCGGCACCGGCGCTGCATGGCGCCAGCACCGGCGAGGCCACCTTCAACTTCGAAGGCGAATCGCTGCATGCGGTGGTCAAGGCCATCCTCGGTGACATGCTGGGCCAGAACTACGTGATCGCACCGGGGGTGCAGGGCACGGTCACCCTGGCCACGCCCAAGCCGGTGTCGCCGGCGCAGGCGCTGAACCTGCTGGAGATGGTGCTGGGCTGGAACAACGCACGCATGGTCTACAGCGGTGGGCGCTACAACATCGTCGCCGCCGACCAGGCGCTGGCCGGCACGGTCGCGCCGAGCACCGCGCCGGCGGCCAGTGCGCGAGGCTTCGAGGTACGGGTCATCCCGCTGCAGTTCATCTCCGCCTCCGAAATGAAGAAGGTACTGGAGCCGTATGCGCGGCCCAATGCCATCGTTAACGTCGACAGCGGCCGCAACGTGATCACCCTGGGTGGTACCCGCGCCGAGCTGGAAAACTACATGCGCACCGTCGAGATCTTCGACGTCGACTGGCTGTCGGGCATGTCGGTGGGCGTGTTCCCGATCCAGTCGGGCAAGGCCGAGCAGGTGGCTGCCGACCTGGAGAAAGTATTCGGCGAGGAGAGCAAGACGCCCAGTGCCGGCATGTTCCGCTTCCTGCCGCTGGAAAACGCCAACGCGGTGCTGGTGATCACCCCGCAGGTGCGTTACCTGGACCAGATCCAGCAGTGGCTGGACCGCATCGATACCGCCGGTGGCAGTGCCCGCCTGTTTTCCTACGAGCTGCGCTACATCAAGGCGCGTGACCTGGCCGAACGGCTCAGTGAAGCATTTGCCAGCAGTGGCAACCGCGGCGGTTCCAGTCCGGCCTCGCTGGCCCCGGGGGCGATGCCGTCGCAGCTGGGCAGCGACTCCGATCGTGGCATGGACAGCACCAACAACAACAGCAGCAGCTTCGGCTCGGTCCCGGGCAGCAGCTCCAGTGGCGGTGGCAACGGCAGCATGAACCTGCCGCAGCGCCAGTCCGGCAACGTCAGTGTCAGCCTGGAAGTGGAAGGCGACCGCGTGGGCGTGTCGGCGGTGGAGGAGACCAACACCCTGCTGGTGCGTTCGACCCCGCAGGCCTGGCGGTCGATCCGCGAGGTGATCGAGAAGCTGGATGTGATGCCCCTGCAGGTGCACATCGAAGCCCAGGTGGCCGAGGTCTCGCTCGATGGCGACCTGAAGTACGGCGTGAACTGGTTCTTCGACAACGCCGTGGCCGGGCGTGCCCTGACGGGCGCATTGGGCGGCGTGACCCTGCCGGCGGCAGCGGGTGGCTCGTGGAGCAGCTTCGCCGGTGCCGCAACGGGCGGCGAAGGCCTGGGCTGGGCATTCACCGGCCACAATGGCGCGGCGGTGGTGAGTGCGCTGGACAAGGTCACGGATGTACGCCTGCTGCAGACGCCTTCGGTGTTCGTGCGCAACAACGCCGAGGCCACGCTCAACGTCGGTGACAAGGTGCCGATCAACACCACCACGGTGAATACCGGCATCGGCACCAGCAGCTACAGCTCGGTGCAGTACATCGACACCGGCGTGATCCTGAAGGTGCGCCCGCGCGTGACCCGCGACGGCACGGTGTTCCTCGACATCGTGCAGGAAGTGAGCAGCGCCTCGAACGTGCCCGACAACTGCAATCCGACCGAGCGCAACTGCAACCCGCGCATTTCCACAAAGAAGCTGTCGACCGAAGCGGCGGTGCAGAGCGGCGACACCATCATGCTGGCCGGCCTGATCACCGATTCGGGCACCGATGGCAGCAGCGGCATTCCCGGCCTGAGCCGGATTCCGGTGGTTGGCGCGCTGTTCGGGCAGAAGAGCCGCTCCAGCCGCCGTTCCGAAGTGATCGTGCTGCTGACCCCGAGCATCGTGCGCAACAGCCTGGAAGCGCGGAATCTGACCGACGAGTACAGCCAGCGTTTCCGCGCGATGGAGCCACTGAACCAGCCGCGCGCAAAGAAGTAAGGGGTTTGCGGCCGGGCTGCGCCCGGCACCCGCCGAGGCCGGAGCAACAGCAACAGCGGGTTTACTGAGGGATGGCGGGGCACTGTGGGTTTGCGGGGACGCCGTGAATACGTCCATGTAGGCTTGGTCGCGCATCCATGCGGCTCACACCCCGCAAACCCACAGTGCCCCGCCTTCGATAGTTTCCTGCTTGCTGTTGGTAGGTGTCGACCTTGGTCGACACGATCCACGCCATGCGTGGATGACTCTCCATCGAAATCGAATATTTCGATATCTGTGAGATCTGAGCCGAGAACGGCTCGGCTCTACAGAAGAGCAGGCAGGTCGCGGAAAACTGTCGACGGTGGGGTGGGTCCGGTTGTGGGGGCGTGAGCCGCATGGATGCGGCGACCGAGCTTACATGGGTGAGGGCGCTTTGCTTGCGAAGCACTGCTTCGCAAGCGCCCGAACGCACAGCCGCCAGCGGCTGGGCCGGGCCCCGGAGGGGGACTTGCAGCGTCCCCCGCAACCGGACCCCCCCCGCCAACCCCAGGAACCCAGCTCTTGCTTCGGCTGTTGCTGTTGCCCTGGCCTGAAGCGGGTGCCGGGTGCAACCCGGCCGATACCCTCCCGGTGCTAGGCTGTGGCCACCGACAACCACGGAGGCGGGATGGGGGCGATCGTGTTGTTGCCGCTGTGCGTGGACGATGCCGCGCTCGACCGCTGCCTGCCCGCACTGGATGCGGGCACCGCGCCGGGCACCGCGGTCTGGCTGGCCGACGATGCGCAGACCGGGCCGCGTGCGCAGGCGGTGGTGGAACACTGGCTGGCACATACGCCACTACAGGCCGAGTACACCCGGCGCGCGCGGCCACTGGGCGAGGTCGCCCATCTGGACGAGATGCTGCGCGCCTGCGATGGCCTGGACGTGGCCGTGCTGGCACCGGACAGCGTGCCTGCGCCGGGTTGGCTGCAACAATTGCAGGACGCCTTCGCCCGCGATGCCGCCATCGCGACCGCAACCCCGTGGTGCAATGCCGGCGAAACCGCAGCGTGGCCACGGTTGGGCGAGATCAATCCCGAGCCCGAAGATGCGGCGCTGCTGGCACAGACCTGCGCCGCCTTGCCGGCGCTGCACCCGGAACTGCCATCGGCGGTCACCCATGCGGTTCTGGTGCGTGGCAATGCGCGCCGCCGCGCCGGTGGCCTGGATGTGGACAGCTACGCTGGCTGGAACGCGGCCCTGGTCGACCTCAGCCTGCGCATGGCCGGCCTGGGCTGGCGCAACGTACTGTGCGAGACCGCCTTTGTGAGCCGGGCGGGCGAGGCGGCCAGCCGCGATGGCGACCTTGAGGCGCTGGCTGCGCGTTGGCCTGGCTGGGTGCCGCGCCTGGCCGATTTCCTGATGCACGATCCATTGCACGGGCTGCGCGCCGACCTGCAGCAGCGCATGCGGCAGGCGATAATGCCGAAGGAACAGGGCGACCTGTTCGTTCCTTCCGCGCCGGAGTCACTCGCTTGAATGTTGCCATCGCCGCCATCGTCGTGACCTACCAGAGTGCCAGCACCATCGATGCCTGCCTCTCGCGCCTGCGCCAGGCGCAGGACGTGGCCGAGATCCGGGTGATCGACAATGGCTCGATGGATGGCACGCTGGACATCGTGCAGCGCCATGCCAGCCATGATCCGCGCGTGCGTTTCGTCGGCAACCCGGACAATCCCGGCTTCGCCGCTGCCAACAACCAGGGCGTGGCCGATTCGCGCAGCCCCTGGTTGGCCTTCATCAACCCGGACCTGATGGTCGAGCCGGAGACGTTGGCCGCACTGCGCAGCCGGGCGGAAGCACTGGGCGATTGCCTGCTCGGTGTCGAGCAGGTGGACGAGCAGGGCCATGCCGACGAAGCCGTGCGCCGCCGCGACCCGGATTTCCTGATGATGCTGCGCTCGCCGGGAAAGGGCTCGAAGCTGGCGCTGCCGCGTGACCCGCAGCAGGTGCTGCAGCGGGTGCCGGCACTGTCTGGCGCACTGCTGATGATGCCGCGTGCATTGTTCGACCGGATCGGAGGCTGGGACGCCGGGTATCGTCTGCACGCCGAAGACCTGGACCTGTGCCGGCGTGCACGCGAAGCCGGGGCCGTGGTGGCGATTGCAAACGACCTGCAGGTCACCCATGTACGTGGCGTCTCGAGCCGATCGCGGCCGTTCTTCGTTGAATGGCACAAGCACAGGGGCCTGTGGCGCTACTTTCAGAAGTTCGAGGCCAGGCAGCGTTCGCTGCCGGTGCGCGTGGCGGTGTGGGCCGCGATCTGGGGGCACGCCCTGATGCTGGTACCGCGCCTGTTGCGCAGGTCGTTGTAGGGCCGAACATGCATCCACGCATGGCGCGGATCTACCCACGCGGAGAGCCGAGCGTGCCCGCGGCCACCCCGGTTCACCCGTCCGGGCGCATAATCCGCCTCATGCCTATCATCCAGTCCCTGCTCGACACCGACCTGTACAAGTTCACCATGATGCAGGCGGTGCTCCACCAGCACCCCGGTGCCCAGGTGCAGTACCGGTTCAAGTGCCGCACGCCCGGCATCGACCTGGCCCATTACATCGACCAGATCGACGAAGAGATCGACCACCTGTGCAGCCTGCGTTTCAGCGACGCGGAACTGGACTACATGCGCGGCCTGCGCTTCGTGAAGCCCGACTTCGCCGATTTCCTCGGCTTGTTCCATCTGGACCGCAAGTACATCCAGCTGCGCGCGTCGACGGCCGTGCCCGGCGAAATCGAACTGGACATCACTGGCCCGTGGCTGCATACCATCCTGTTCGAAGTCCCGCTGCTGGCGATCATCAACGAAGTCTGGTTCCGCAACACCACCACCGCCGACTTTGCCGAGGGCGAGCGTCGGCTGCAGGCCAAGGCCGCGCTGCTGCGTGATACTCCCGGTTTCGAACAGTGCCGCATTGCCGACTACGGCAGCCGCCGCCGTTATTCGCGTGACTGGCATGCGCGCCTGCTGCCGCTGCTGCGCGATGCGCTCGGCCCGCAACTGGTCGGCACCAGCAACGTGCACTTCGCCCGCCTGTACGGCATGACCCCGCACGGCACCATGGCCCATGAGTACCTGCAGGCATTCCAGGCACTTGGCCCGCGCCTGCGTGATTCGCAGGTGGCGGCACTGGAATCGTGGGCACGCGAGTACCGCGGCGACCTCGGCATCGCGCTGTCCGACGTGGTCGGCCTGGATGCGTTCCTGCGCGATTTCGACATGTATTTCTGCAAGCTGTTCGACGGTGTCCGCCACGACTCGGGCGATCCGTTCGACTGGGGCGACCGCATGCTGGCGCATTTCCAGCAGCGCCGGGTGGATCCGCGCACCAAGGTGCTGGTGTTCAGCGATGGGCTCGACATCGCCAAGGTGATGCGCCTGTACGACTACTTCCGTGGTCGCTGCCAGGTCGCCTTCGGCGTTGGCACCCACCTGACCAATGATCTGGGGCCAACGCCGCTCAACATCGTCATCAAGATGGTCCGCTGCAATGGCCAGCCGGTGGCCAAGCTCAGCGATTCGCCAGGCAAGAGCATGTGCGACGACCCGGGCTACCTGGCCTACCTGCGCCAGGTGTTCGAGCTGCCGCCGGCGTAAGCGTGCCGGCTTACAGGTAGTCGACCACCACCAGGTAGGCGCCCTGCAGCGGCTGCTGCGTCGACGCCTGCACCCTGTAACGCTCGGAGAAGGCGATATCGCCGGCGCGCAGCGCGCTGGCCGACACCGACAGCTTCTGGCCGTGGCGCTTGCCGTCGCGCAGCGTCGCGGCCTGGCCGTTGGCCAGCGCCGTCACTTCCACCGTCGAGCCCTTGGCCGACGGCGGGCAGGCGGCCAGGCTCAGCTCGCCATGGGCCAGATTCGTCGTGCAGCCCGGCTCGGCGATGCGGCCACTGAAACGGATGCTGCCGCTGCTGGCCTGGGCCAGCGCACTGACGGACATCAGGGCCACGCACAGCAGAATGGAATTCCTCATGACACGTTCTCTGGTTCGGTGTGTCCTAGTTAGCGACAGCTTCGATCAGCCTTTAATAGGACGATTCCGAATCTGCTAGGGCCATCACCAAGAAAGAGTGATGCGCATCAAAGAAGGCGATTTCCGCCGGGAAAAGGTTTGTTTCCGTGCATGCCGAACGCGCCACCCGAAGCGTCATCCAGGGTCGCTTCTGACCTGATCCGGCGACCGTCGGGTTCCCGAACCCCCGTGGGTCCTGATTTCGGCTATCACGTCACATTTCCAGCGTCAATGAATTGACGTTCAGAAAAATAATGAGACTTTCATCACACTTGCACCTATACTTGCGTCACGGATTCAGGGAAAGCTACGTCCGAGTCCGGCCACAGGTGAGACGCAAGGATGGGTCTTGTTAGCCCGGCAGTGCTCCTTGCTTCCTCCTCTACTTCTCATCTCTTCAGTAGGGTTAGGTAAAAGCGAATGCACAAGATCAATATCATCGCCGCTCTGATGCTGGCCGCCGCTCCGCTGGCCGCCAACGCCGCCGACGGCACCATCACCTTCAATGGCAAGGTGACCGACAAGACCTGCACCATCTCGACCCCGGGCGGCAAGGACTTCGCCGTGACGCTGCCGACCGTGTCCAAGAACACCCTGGCCACCGCCGGCGCCGTTGCGGGCCGCACCCCGTTCGCCATCAACCTGACCAAGTGCAGCGCCGGCAACGTCGCCACCTACTTCGAGCCGGGTTCGACCGTCGACTTCAACAGTGGCCGCCTGGTCAACCAGGCCTCGGCCAACGCTGCCACCAACGTGCAGCTGCAGCTGCTGGGCTCGAACAACCAGTTCCTGCCGATCAAGGCGGCTGGTGCTGGCCTGGCCCAGACCAACTCGCAGTGGGTCACCGTCGGCACCGACGGCTCGGCCGACCTGAACTACTACGCTGAGTACTACGCCACTGCCGCCGCCACCCCGGGCGACGTCACCAGCAGCGTCAAGTACACGATCATCTACAACTGATCGCAGTCATGCCCCCACTGGCCGGCGTTCGCGCCGGCCGGTGTTCCGCGGCCGCTGGCCACACCCCTCGAGCGTAGTACTTCCGATGAAAGCACTCTTTCCCCGGGCGCTGCTGCTGGCAGCGTTCACGCTGCCCTTCTGCCAGAACGCACTGGCCGGCGTGGTGGTCAATGGCACGCGAGTGATCTATCCGGCGCAGGCGCGCGAAGTCACCGTGCAGGTCGACAACGTGGGCGATTCGCCGGCGCTGGTGCAGGCCTGGATCGACAGCGGCGACGCCAACCAGACCGCCGATACCAGCGATGCCCCGTTCGTGCTTACACCGCCGATCGCGCGTGTCGAGCCGGGCCGCAGCCAGGCGCTGCGACTGATCTTCTCCGGCGCGCAGCTGCCGACCGACCGTGAGTCGGTGTTCTGGCTCAACGTGCTGGATGTGCCGCCGTCCCCGGACAACGCCGAAAGCGGCGAACAGAATTACCTGCAGGTCGCGTTCCGTTCGCGCCTGAAGCTTTTCTACCGGCCGCAGGGCCTGAAGGGCGTCGCCAACGACGCGCCGGCAGCGCTGCGCTGGACCCGCAATGGCGACCGCCTGCGGGTGGAAAACCCGAGCCCCTTCCACGTCACTCTGGCCGAAGTACATGCTGTAACCGGCAGCAGTGAAAAGGCCGTCGAGGACAAGGGCGCGATGGTCGCGCCGAAGCAGAGCCTGGAGTTCGCCGCACCGGCGGGCACCGACCACGTCCGCTTCATCACCATCAACGACTACGGCGGCCGGGTGGAACACACCATCCGCCTCGGCAGCACCGGGGGCTGAACGCGCCGCGCCGGCCCCTGGCCTGCGCATCCCGCCACCGCCGCTGTGCGGCGAATTGAAGGAATGTCAGTGTGATCGGAAACAGATTGACATTGTCGATCCATCAGGCGCTTTGCCTGTTGGTTGCTGGTGTGGCCTGCCCAGGATGGGCGCTGGCGGCACCGGCCAATCTCGGCGAACAGGCGCTGATGGCGCAGAGTGGTGCGGCCAATGCGCGTGCACCGGAATCGGCCCAGTTCAACTCCAGCTTCCTGTCTGGCCAGGCCAAGCAGGTCGACCTGGCGGCCTTCAGCAACGGCAATCCGATGGTGGCCGGCAACTATCGTGTCGACGTCTACGTCAACGGTGCCTGGCAGGGCCGTCGCGATCTGCAGTTCAAGGCCGATGCGCAGGGCCGTGTCGACGCCTGCCTGCCGCTGCCGATGCTGGAAGAAATGGGCGTGGACAGCGAGGCCGTGCTGCTGCAGCAGGATCCGTCCGTGCCCACCGACAAGACCAGCTGCGTGCCGGTCCAGCAGCGCATGGCCAATGCCTATGGTGTCTATGACAGCGGCAACCTGCGCTACGACCTCAGCATCCCGCAGGTGTTCCTGCGCCGTGAGGCGCGCGGCTACGTCAACCCGGCGCTGTGGGACCGTGGCATCAATGCCGGCTTCGTCGGCTACAGCTTCAACGCCATCGACAGCAACAGCCGTGTGGAAGGTGGCCAGCGCAACCGCAGCGCCTACCTCGGCCTCAACGCCGGCCTGAACCTGGGCGGCTGGCAGTTCCGCCATGATTCCAACCTGACCTGGTCCGAGGGTGACGGCCGCCATTGGCAGAGCATCGCCACCTACGCACAACGCGGCATCCCGCAGGTGCGCGGCATGCTCACCATCGGTGAGGCCTACACCACCGGCGAACTGTTCGATTCGATCGGCTACCGTGGTGCCAGCCTGGCCAGCGACGACCGCATGCTGCCGGACTCGCTGCGCGGTTACGCGCCGGTGGTGCGCGGCATCGCCGAGACCAATGCGCGCATCGAAGTGCGCCAGAACCAGCAGCTGATCTACTCCTCCACCGTCTCGCCGGGCAGCTTCGTCATCGACGACCTGTACCCGACCGGCTACGGCGGTGACCTGGAAGTGAGCGTGATCGAGGCCGATGGCCGCCGCCGCGAATTCAAGGTGCCGTTCGGCTCGGTGCCGCAGATGCTGCGCGAAGGCGTGTCGCGCTACTCGCTGACCGCCGGCCAGGTGCGCAACAAGCTGCTGGCCGACGAACCCTGGCTGGTGCAGGGGACCTACCAGCGTGGCATCGGCAACCAGCTGACCCTGTACGGGGGCACTGCGCTGAGCGACGGCTACCTGTCGCTGCTGTATGGCGTCGGCCTGTCCACGCCGGTCGGTGCGTTCGCTGCCGACGTCACCCATGCGCGTACCTCGTTCGACCACTACGGCAGCCACACCGGCGCCAGCGTGCGGCTGAGCTACAGCAACATGATCGGCGAGACCGGCACCAATCTGACCCTGGCCGCCTACCGCTATTCGACCGAAGGCTTCTACAGCCTGCAGGATGCGCTGTATGGCCGTGATTCGGACACGCGCGGCATCGATCCGACCACCCGTGGCCGTCAGCGCAGCCAGTTCCAGATAACGCTGAACCAGCCGCTGGGACGTCGCGGCGGCGCGCTGTACGTGACCGGTTCGGTGCGTGACTTCTACGACCGTTCCGGCACCTCCAAGCAGTACCAGGTGGGCTACAACAACGCCTGGCGCTCGGTGAACTACGGCTTCTCGGCGCTGCGCACCGAGGAGGGCGTGCTCGGCCGTTCCGATACCCAGTACCTGCTGTCGATGAGCGTGCCGCTGGGCCGGGGTACCCACCCGGTGTCGTTCAGCGCCGATCTGGGCATGCGCGATCGTGGTGGCTACGACAACAGCCGCGTCGGCATCACCGGGTCGGCCGGCGTCGACAACAACTTCAGCTACGGCGTGGCGCTGTCCGATTCCCGCGAGGGTGGCACCACGGCGGTCGGCAACGCCGAGTACCGCAGCCGCTACTCCGCGTTGAACGCGACCTACAGCCACTCGCGCGATTTCCGCCAGGCCTCGGTCGGTGCCAACGGCAGCGTGGTCGTGCATCCGGGCGGCTTCACCTTCACCCCGCAGCGGGGCGACACCATGGTGCTGGTGGAAGCGCCGGGTGCGCGCGATGCGATCGTCAGCAACGCCCCGGGCCTGCGCGTAGATGGCCGTGGATATGCAGTGGTTCCGTACGTATCGCCGTACCGCCTCAACACCGTCACCCTTGACCCGCAGGGCATGGCCCATGACGTCGAGCTGGAAAGCACCAGCCAGTCGATCGCGCCGTTCGCCGGTGCCATCAGCTACCTGCGCTTCGATACCCGCAAAGGCAATGCGCTGCTGATCCAGGTACGCAATGCCGATGGCCGCAGCATGCCGTTCGGTGCGCAGGTCAAGGATGAGCAGGGCCAGCCGGTGGGCATGGTCAGCCAGGGCGGCCGCCTGTACGTGCGCAGTGAAAAGAGCCAGGGCCGCCTGCTGGTGGAGTGGGGCGCCGGTGCAGACCAGCGCTGCACCATCGATTACCAGGTTCCGTCGGGCGCCGATGCGTCCAAGACCGGCTTCATCCCGCTGGAGGCAGCATGCCGATGATTTCTTCCCGCAGCCGCACGCTGCTTGCCGCCATGGCCGTGATGGGGGGTATCGCCGTGGCCAGCCCGGCGTTGGCGACCTGCTATATCACCCAGCAGGGCTTTGTCGCGCAGGACGTGCAGATGGACATGGGGCAGATCGTGATCCTGCCCAGCCTGCCCGTCGGTGGTGTGATCAAGGAGTTGATCGTGCCGATCAACCAGCGCGACAGCATCGGTTACTGCGATCGCTGGGGCGGTAGTGCCAACGGGCGTTTCGTCAACGCCGCACAGCAAAACGCAGTCCCGGGTTTCAGCAACGTCTATGCGACCGATGTAGCGGGAGTGGGTATCCGTGTCTATCGTGATTCGGGCACCATCCAGACCTACTACCCGCACACGCTGCAATTGGGGGGCAACCGGACGTTGACCCTCAATGGTGGCCGCTTCCGCGTGGAGCTGATCAAGACCGCCGCGCAGACGGGTTCGGGCATCATCGCGCCCAACGGCCGCTTCACCACCTACTATCTCGACGGCGACGGTCCTGGCCGTCCGGAGCTGACCTCGACGTTCAAGGGCTCGGGTACCACCGTGGTCAGCCCCACCTGCGAAGTGCAGGCCGGCAGCCGCAACATCGCCGTCGATTTCGGCAGCGTGCCCAACACCACCTTCACCGGTGTCGGCTCCAAGGCCGCTGATCGCGATTTCGAGATCCGCCTGAACTGCCAGGGCAGCAACGTGGCCGCCTACCAGAGCAAGATCGGCATCCGCCTCGACGCCGACCAGGACAGCTCGAACATGCCGGGTGTGCTCAAGCTCAGCGCGACCAGCAACAGCGCCACGCGCATCGGCATCCAGATGGTCCAGCGCGACGGCAGCACCGAGCGAGAAGTGCGCTTCGGCCAGACCATCAACGTCGGCACTACGGCGCCGGGTACCAGCGTCATGGCGCTGCCGTTGCGCGCGCGCTATGTGCAGACCCAGGCAGGTACCGTCGGTGCCGGCACCGCCAACGGGCAGGCGACGTTCACCATCCAGTACGAGTAGCGCAGGTCTCCCATTGCTGAGTTTGGAGCCTCACCCCCCCGCTCCGCGGGGGGCGTTGACTGCGTCTTGATCCCGCAGACGTGAAGATCAGGGCTATCATTGCCGTACAGACACATGAATGTGATGTGCGTCATGGAAATGATCCCCTCTCCACTGCAGCGCCCCCGCTGCCGGGCCGTCGGTCTGGGTGAGGGGCAATGAAAGGATCCGGCGTGCCAGCAACACACCTTGCCATTGCCGGACTGCCCACCGAACTGGTGGAGATGCGCAGCGGGGGCCTGTATTGGGTCGTTGCCGCGGGCAGCGCGCCGACGGATCTGCTCGGTGCCGGTGTGCTGGCCACGGCCGACGCACTGGATGAGGCCGTGCTGGTCACGCTGGGGCGGGGGGCCGAATCGATGCTGACGCTGCTGCCGGCCGATCAGGGGCCGGCCCGCCTGCGGCTGTTCCAGCGGTCTCATCACGGCATGCAGCAGGCGCTGCGCGGGCTGACCGGCGATCTGCCGCGCACCGCCTCGGTGCGCACCCGGCTCAGCGTGGTGCAGTTCCCGGTGGCGGCGCTGGACGGCTGGGATGATGCCCGGCTGGCGCGCTGGTGCCAGCAGCTGCAGGACTGGGCCGGGCAGGCGCAGCAGGTGCTGCTGTTGCTGTGCCATGGCGAAGTGGCGACCCTGGCCCCGCGCCTGTTGTCATTGAACCGGAGCTGCGCCGGTGTGGCCCAGTTGCATCCGCATCGTGGTGCCCTGCAGCTGCTGCTGCACTACTGGTCCAACAGCCATGGCGTGGTGGCCCAGCGATCGTTCGGCGTCGAGCAGGAAAGCCGCGGGCTGCGCCATCTGGCCGAGGCCGATGCCGCTGGGACTGGGGTCGATGCCACCAGTGGCAGTGATCGCGATGTCTTCCTGGCCCAGACCGAAGTACTGGACGGTGCGCCGCCACTGTCGGCAGCCTGGCACCTGTATGACGGCTGGGCTGGATTGTTGCCGGCCGCGCTGCAGGCGCGCGAGGCCACCGTAGTGCTGGCCATCGACGAGAACGCCAAGGTGGATGCACTGGCCAGACTGCTGCACCGCTTGCGCCGGGAACGTGGCAATGCACTGAAACTGGTGGTGCGCGAGCTGCAGCCCTGCCTGCGCTACGCTGATGAGCGGCTGCTGATGCAGTGCGGCTGCAGCCTGGTAGTGCCGTCAGCCACGCCGTTGCCGCGCCTGCTGACCCTGCTGGAAACCGTGCAGCGTCAGCGTTGGCAGGGCCAGCTGGCTGACGATCCGGAGCCGCTGATCCGTGCGCATCGGCCGCCACCGGTAAGCGGCCTGGTCAACGCCGCACGCTTCCGCCAGATCGCCGGCGAACGCATCGACCAGGACGGCAGCGCGGTGGAAAGCGCCGTGCTGGCGTTGCAGCCGGTGGCCGGCCTGCGCGCCGAGCAGACGTTGCAGCAGCTGCGCATCCGCCGCCAGGGCGATCTGGCCTGTGTCTACCGCGGGCAGGTGCGCCTGTTCCTGTTCGGGTGCCGGCGTGATGCGGTCGAACAGGCCCTGGGCAATCTGTTCCGCCTGCCCTGGCGGGAGCTGTTCGATGGCTACCAGCGTCTGGCCGAATACGACATTGCAGCGATGAACGCCGGCAGCAGCGATCCGGAGGCCGAGGTCCTGCCCGAAGCCCCCGCCGTCCTGCCGCCGGTGGCCCCGGCGCTGGAGGCGCCTGTTTTCACTGTCCCGAAGCCGCTGCGACTGGGAGATCGCGCATGACCACCGACCAGCAACTCTGGACCCTGATCGTCGCCTGTGCGCTCGTGATGATTCCCTTCGGTGCCATGCTCGGTACGCTGTGGCGTGCGCTGCGCCGCCGTGCCGCGCGCTGGCTGCCCCCTCGCCACCTGCGCCGCGCCGGTGTACGCCTGCGTGCGCCGCGGGGGGCTGCATGAGTCCGCAGGTGGCTCCCGCATCGCCCTTCGCCTGGGCCGACCTGCGCGGCTGGAACCTGTATTTCCTGTCCAAGGTGGTACTGGCCTGGATGGGCGCGCTGGATCTGAAGATCCTGCCCAACCTGCTGTTCCTGGGCGCGCTGCTGGTTCCACTGCGCTGGCGCTGGGCACGCATCGCGCGTACTGTCGCTGCGGTACCGGTGGGCGTGGCGCTGTACTACCAGGACACTTGGTGGCCGCCGTTCCGGCGCCTGTTGGTGCAACCTGGCGTGCTGGACTTCTCGGCGGACTACTGGCTCGAGCTGGCCCAGCGCTTCATCAACTGGCAGATGGTGGCGGTACTGGCGATGCTGGTGCTGGCCTACGTACTGCTCAAGCCGTGGCTGCGCATCACCACTCTGAGCGTGCTGGGCATGCTTGGCCTGGCTGTGATGGCGATACCGATGCCGGCGGGTTGGAACTGGGGGCAGGGTACCGCCACCGCGGCCACCACCAGCGTCGCAGGCACTTCAGGTGGCGGCCTGCCGCCGGCCAACAACGAGACGCTCAACGCATGGCTGGCAGGCTTCTACCAGCAGCAGGCCAGCCTCAAGACCAGCTTCCCGGCACCGGGCAGCGGCGCGCCGTTCGACGTCATCATCCTCAACATCTGCTCGCTGGCATGGAGCGATCTGGATGAAGTGGGGCTGCGCCAGAACAATCTGCTCGACCACATGGACGTGGTGTTCGACGACTTCAACTCGGCAACCGCCTACAGCGGCCCGGCGGCGATCCGCCTGCTGCGCGCCAGCTGTGGCCAGACCTCGCATACCGGGCTGTTCGATCCGGTGCCGGCCGAGTGCCAGCTGTTCTCGAACCTGCAGCGTCTGGGCTTCCAGAGCGAGCTGGCGATGAACCACGACGGTCACTTCGACGACTTCATCGGTGAACTGCACCAGTACGGCGGGCTGCAGGCACAGCCGATGGATATCAGCGCGTTTCCTAAAGCGCTGGTGGCGTTCGACAAGTCGCCGCTGCGCCGCGATGGCGATGTGCTGATGGCGTGGTGGAAACAGCGGCTGGCCGGGTCCAGCCAGCAGGTGGCGCTGTTCTACAACACGATTTCGCTGCACGATGGCAACCGCATCGTCGGCGCCGATGGCCGTTCGAATGCCGCCGACTACAAGGCACGTGCGGAAATGGTGTTGGGCGACATGGCCGGTTTCGTCGATGCGGTGGAGAAGAGTGGCCGCCGCGCGATGATCGTGGTGGTACCCGAGCATGGCGCGGCCCTGCATGGCGACCGCATGCAGATTCCGGGCATGCGCGAGATTCCCAGCCCGTCGATCACCCACGTGCCGGTGGGCGTGAAGCTGATCGGGATGGGCGCGCCGGCGGCCGGCGGCCCGCGTCATGTCCCCGAACCGAGCAGCTACCTGGCCGTGTCCGAGCTGGTTTCGCGCGTGTACGCGCTCAATGCCCAGTCGCCGCCGAGCGAGCGCAACTGGGACAGCCTGCTGAAGGGGCTGCCGCAGACACCGTCGGTGTCGGAAAACGAAGGCGCCAAGGTCATCGAGTACGCCGGCAAGCCCTGGCTGCAGCTGCAGGGCAGCCAGGCCTGGAGCCCCTACCCCGAGGAGGCACGCTGATGCCTGCCGACATCCTTGCCGTACCGGTCACGCTGTCCGTGGAAGAGGACGATATCGACCTGCTGCGGCGCAGCCTGGGCATGCCGGGGCTGCCCTACGTGGACTTCTCTGCCCAGCATGAGCGTGCCCAGGCGCTGGCGCGCTGGCCGTTGCTGGCCGAACTGGAGCCGCGCCGATGAGCACCGTGCTGTCGCTGCAGGGCATCCATGGCGGAACCGGTGTCACCACGGTGCTGGCCGCACTCGGCCAGGGCTTGCACGCGCAGGGCCAGCGCGTCCTGCTGGTCGAATGCAGTCCGGACCAGATGCTCGGCCTGCACCTGGGGCTGCCTGCCGACGTGGACAACGGTTGGGGGCGCGCGCAGCTGGACGGCACGGACTGGCGTGATGCCGCCTACGCCGTTGCAGCAGGACTTGCGGTGCTGCCCTATGGTCGCGTCGATAGCGAGGCCGCAATGCGCATCGAACAGCAGCTGCAAGAGGCACCGGGCACCTGGGCCGAACGCATTCCGCTGCTGGAGACCCAGTTCGACTGGATCCTGTTCGACCTGCCGCAGCGCCTGCCGGCGCATGCAGCGGCCATCAACCAGCACGTGCGCTGCACGCTGCCGCTGCGCCTGGCCTGTGTCGATCCGGTCAGCCACGTGTTCCTGCAGCGGCAGCCGGAAGACACACGCCTGTTGCTGGCCAACCGCTATGACCCGGTCATCCCGGTGCAGCGCGATCTGATGCAGCTGTGGCTTCACGCGCACGGCCCGCGGCTGGTGCCGCAGCCGCTGCACGAGGATGCGCGGGTGCCCTCCGCGCTGGCCAGCAAGCAGCCACTGGGGCGCTATGCGACCGATTCGCTGGCCGCTGCCGATGTCGATGGCCTGGTGCTGTGGTGCCTGGCCGAGGCCGCACGGCGCCAGCCCGTTGCGGGGACACGCTGATGGGCGCCCGCGTCTACTACCTGGACTGGGGGCGCCTGCGCGAACGCGTGCATGCGCCTTGGCCAACCCGCTCGCTGCTGTGGCTGCTGCAGTGCGTGGGCTGGGCGTTCCTGCGCCTGGAAGGCCCGGCATGGCAGGCACAGGCCCCGCGCCTGCGCAACGCCTTCCCGCAGATCCAGGGTGACCGCCGCTGGCGCCCGGGCGATCCACTGCGGTTGTTGATCCAGGCCATGTGGCTGTCGGTGGTGCGGTTGGTACCGCAGCCCTCGCTGAGGCGGCAACGGTTGGCCCGGGCCCGTCGCGAACGCATTGCCGAACTGCGCGGTGCGGCCGGTCGCGGCCGCCTGCGCTACCTGCGCGCCATGCGCGATGCGCCCAGTGAATTCTGGAACAGCCGCGTGGCGGCATGGTTCGGCCGGAAGATGGGCAGCCTGTCGCCGCGTTCGCGGCACCTGCTGACCCTGCTGGTCGGGTTGGCCACGCTGGGGCTGGCGGCGCTGTGCATCACCCAGCCGTTCACCTATCTGGCGCAGTTCGTGTTCGTGGTGCTGCTGTGGGCCATCGCGCTGCTGGTGCGGCGCATGCAGGGGCGCTATGCGACGCTGGTGCTGGTCGTGCTGTCGATCACCGTGTCCTGCCGGTACCTGTGGTGGCGCTATACGGCCACGTTGAACTGGAACAGCACCTTCGACCTGGTCTGTGGCGTGGTGCTGCTGGCGGCGGAAACCTACTCGTGGCTCGTGCTGATGCTCGGTTACGTGCAGGTGGCCTGGCCGCTGCGGCGCCGCCCGGCGCCGTTGCCGGTCGATATCCGCCAGTGGCCGACGGTGGATGTGCTGATCCCCACCTACAACGAAGACCTGGCGCTGGTGCGGCACACCGTGTACGCGGCGATGGGCCTGGACTGGCCGGCCGACAAGCTGCGCATCCACATCCTTGATGATGGCAAGCGCGAAGAATTCCGCGCATTCGCCGAGCGCACCGGGGTCAACTACATCACCCGTGCCGACAACCGCCATGCAAAGGCCGGCAACCTCAACCATGCGTTGACCCTGATCGATGGCGAGCTGGTGGCCATCTTCGACAGCGACCACCTGCCGGTGCGGTCGTTCCTGCAGATCACCTGCGGCTGGTTCCTGCGTGATCCCAAACTGGCGCTGGTGCAGACCCCGCACCACTTCTTCTCGGCCGATCCATTCGAACGCAACCTGCAGGTGTTCCGCAGCGATCCCAACGAAGGCGAGCTGTTCTACGGCCTGGTGCAGGACGGCAACGACCTGTGGAACGCGGCGTTCTTCTGCGGCTCCTGCGCGGTGCTGCGGCGCGAAGCCATCGATGCCATCGGCGGGTTTGCCATCGAGACCGTCACCGAGGATGCGCACACCGCGCTGCGGCTGCACCGCAAGGGCTGGAACTCGGCCTACCTGCGCATTCCGCAGGCGGCCGGCCTGGCCACCGACAGCCTCGGCGCACACGTCAACCAGCGCATCCGCTGGGCGCGTGGCATGGTGCAGATCTTCCGCATCGACAACCCGTTGCTGGGCAAGGGCCTGAGCCTGTTCCAGCGCTTCTGCTATGCCAACGCGATGCTGCATTTCCTGGCTGGCATTCCGCGCCTGGTGTTCCTCACTGCGCCGCTGGCGTTCCTGCTGCTGCATGTGTACATCATCTACGCACCGGCGCTGGCCATCCTGTTGTTCGTGGTACCGCACATGGCCCACGCCAGCCTGACCAACGCACGCATCCAGGGCAAGTACCGGCGTCCGTTCTGGGGTGAGGTGTACGAGACGGTGCTGGCCTGGTACATCGCACGGCCCACCACCGTGGCGCTGTTCAGTCCGGGCCGCGGCAAGTTCAACGTCACCGACAAGGGCGGTACCCAGGCCGGCGATCGTTTCGACTGGCGCGTGGCGCAGCCCTACCTGGTGCTGGCGCTGCTGAACGTGCTGGGCCTGTGCTTTGCCGTGTGGCGCTTCGTGCACGGCCCACTTGACGAACGTGGCACGGTGATCGTGAGTTCGCTGTGGGTGCTGTACAACCTGCTGATCATCGGCGGTGCGCTGGCGGTGGCGGCCGAAGTGCAGCAGGTGCGACGCACGCATCGCGTCACCACCCGTCTGCCGATGGCGCTGCAGGTGCCCGATGGCCGCCGCCTGCGCGGCGTGCTGCAGGATTACTCCAACGATGGCGTGGGCGTCGAACTCGGCGAAGACGCACAGCTGGCCGAAGGCCAGCGCGTGCAGGTGCTGCTGGGGCGGGGTCGCCGCGAGTTCGCATTCCCGGCGCGCGTGCAACGCACGGTCGGCCAGCGACTGGGCCTGCTGCTGCTGTTCGAGGACGAGCGCCAGCGCGTCGAGTTCGCCCAATGCACCTTCGCCCGCGCCGATGCTTGGCTTGACTGGCACGCCGGTTACCAGCCCAAGAGCCTGCCGCGCAGCCTGTGGAGCGTGCTGGTCCTGGGCTGGCGCGGCTACCGGCGGATGGGTGATTTCGCACCGTTCGACCTCGACCGCCCCGCACATTGGAACCGTCGCCTGCTGCGATGGCTGGCCAGTTTTGCTCCGCAACGTCCGCTTCCTTCCCACCCGGCTGACCCAGCCGCTGATCCAGGGCTTCGTCCATGACCCGTCCGTCCTCTCTGCGTTGGCTGCTGCTGCCCCTGCTGGCCCTGCCCGTGGCGTCAGGCAACAGCGCGCCTGCCCCGGCGCCGGTTGTCCCTCCCACTACCGCGCCTGCCGCTCCGCCGGCGCCGGGGGTGCCGGCCGCGCCAGCCACCACGCCTGCCACCGGTACCGAGCCCGCGCTGGCGCAGACCTGGGCGGGCAGCGCCTGGCCCTGGCAGCGGCAGAACACCTTCGCGCAGCTGGGGCGCCGCCAGGACACGCTGCTGTCGGGCGTGCGCAATGCCACCACCTTCGAGTTCCAGGTCCGCCGTGACCGCCTGGTCCGCGATGCCGAGCTGGATCTGAGCTTCACGCCTTCACCGTCGCTGCTGCCGACCCTGTCGCACCTGCGGGTCTATCTCAACGACGCGATGATGGGTGTGGTGCCGATCAGCAACGAGCAGCTGGGCCGCCCGGTGCAGGCCAAGCTACCGCTGGACGCGCGCCTGATTGCTGATTTCAACCAGGTCCGCCTGGAGTTCGTCGGCCACTACACCGACATCTGCGAAGAGCCGACGCACAGCTCGCTGTGGGTCAATCTCTCCAGCAACAGCACGCTGCGCCTGGGCGGCCAGCCGCTGGCGATGCAGGACGACCTGGCCAACTTCCCGCTGCCGTTCTTCGATCCGCGTGATACAGCACGGCTGGAACTGCCAGTGGTGTTCGCCGCTGCGCCGAGCCTGGCACAGCAGCGGGCGGCGGCGGTGATGTCCTCGTACTTCGGCAGCCTGTCCGGCTGGTGGCGCCAGGCACGTTTCCCGGTCAGCTTCGGCACGTTGCCGGACAAGGGCCACGCGGTGGTGCTGGCGGTCAACGGCAGGTTCCCGCCGGTGATCGCCAACCATGCTCCGGTGAAGGGCCCGATGATCGAACTGATGTCGCTGCCGGAGGATCCGCAGCGGAAGCTGCTGCTGGTGCTGGGCCGCAACGATGACGACCTGCAGAAGGCCGTGGCTGCGATGGCGGCCGGCAACGTGCTGTTCCGCGGCCGCCAGGTCAGTGTCGATGAGGTCAAGCCACTGGCCCCGCGCAAGCCGTACGACGCACCGAACTGGGTGCGCACCGACCGCGCCGTCCGCTTGGCTGAACTGCTCGACTATCCGCAACAACTGCATGCCAACGGCGTGTCGCCGCAGCCGATCACGGTCAACCTCAACCTGCCGCCGGATCTGTTCATCTGGCGCAACCAGGGTATTCCGCTGAACCTGCGCTACCGCTACACGCCGCCGTTTGGCAGCGATGAGTCGCGGCTGGGCGTGGCGATCAACGACCAGTTCATCTCCAGCTTCCCGCTGGTGCGCCGCAACGGCAAGCAGGGCCTGGAGGAAATCCGCTTGCCGGTGCTGGCCGGCGATGCCGGTGCCGATGACGGTCGCCTGCTGATTCCGGCGCTCAAACTGGGCGACCGCAACCAGCTGCGTTTCGATTTCAACTTTGCCAGCGTGATGGGCAGTGCGCAGCGCGATCATTGCCAGACCGTGCTGCCGCCCAACCTGCAGGCAGCGATCGAAGACGACTCGACCATCGACTTCTCCGGATTCCATCACTACATGGGCCTGCCGGACCTGTCCGCGTTCGCGCTCAGTGGATTCCCCTTCACCCGCATGGCCGATCTGTCGGAGACTGTCGTGCTGGTGCCGCCCCAAGCCAACGAGGCACAGGTCAGCCTGCTGCTGAACCTGATCGGTGGGCTGGGCGTGCAGAGCGGCTATCCGGCCTATGGGCTGCGCCTGTCCGATGACTGGAAGCAGGCCAGCGCGCTGGATGCGGACCTGCTGATGCTGGGCGCCCTGCCGGCCGAACTGCGCGGTAGCCAGCAGCTGTCGCTGCTGATCGACGACCAGCGCACGCGCCTGCTCAATGGCCAGTCTCCGTCGCCGCAGCAGGCGATGGAACAGGCCCGCCGTGGCAGCCGCGATGGCGATCCAGCGGTGACCGAAGTGGCAGTGAGCGCGCAGGCACCGTTTGCCGCGATCATCGGCATGCAGTCACCGACGCATGCGCAGCGCAGCATCGTTTCGCTGGCCGCCAGCAATGCCGCCGACTACGGCCTGCTCCACGATGCACTCAGCGATACCGGCAAGCGCGAAGCCATCGCCGGATCGGTGGCGATCCTGCGTACCTCGGGCATTCACAGCCAGTTCGTCGGTGATCACTACTACGTTGGCGCGCTGCCGTGGTGGCTGCTGCTGTGGTACCACCTGGCCGACCACCCGGCGCTGCTGGCGGTGCTGGCCACGCTGGTGGTGCTGATGGTCGCCTTCCTGCTGTGGCGCGCGCTGCGCTGGGTCGCGGCCAAGCGCCTGGACCCGGGGCACTGATGGCACGTACGCGGCATCCGCTGGTCACCGCGTCCGGCCTCGTCCTGTTGGGACTGGCCGGTGCCGGGCCCTGCGCGGCGCAGGCCTTGCCCGATACGCCGGGCGGAACCGTCGCCGAGCAGCGCCAGTGGCTGTTGCAGCAGGTGCGCATCGGTGAGGCCACCGGTCGCCAGAGCCTGATCGAAGACGCACTGGCGCGGCTGCGCATGCTGGCACCGGATGATCGCGGCACCTTGGTGGCGATCCTGGAAGTGCAGCTCTCGCAACAGAAGCTGCAGGATGCCGAGGCGACCCTGAAGCGCCTGCGCGAGATCGGTACAGGTACCCGTGAACTGGCCGCCGGCGAACGCCTCTGGAGGGCCTACCGCGGTGATCTGCAGCAGGATCTGCAGCAGGCGCGCCTGTTCGCTGCCGGTGGTCGCAGCGCCGAAGCGCTGGCGATCTACCGCCGCCTGTTCAACGATGATCCACCCGGCCTGCAGCTGGGCCTGGAGTACTGGCGCCTGCGCGGCGGCCAGGCGGATGGGCGTGCACAGGCTATCCGTGCGCTGGGCGAACTGGACCGCAGTTATCCGGGCAATGTGCCATTGCTGCAGGCGCTGTCGCAGATGCTGTTCGCTGCCGGCCGCGATGCAGAGGCGCTCGCCGCGCTGCAGCGCATGGGGCGTAATCCGGAGGCCCGCGGCATGGCGGCGGACGCCGAATGGGCCTACCTGAAGGATCAGCCGGCCGACGACCGCAGCGTGCGCCGGCTGCAGGACTTCATCACCCGCAACCCAGCGTTTGCCGACATCGCGTTGGTGCGCGAGCGCTACACCGACCAGCACAAGCGGGTCAGCGACCCGGCGTGGCGCGCCGGCCTGCGCGGCCAGCAGCTGCTCGACGCAGGCCGCAATGCAGAGGCCGAGCGCGCTTTCCTGCAGGCGTTGCGCGGCTATCCGCGCGAGCCCGACCTGTTGGGGGGGCTGGGCATGGCGCTGATGCGCCAGGGCCGCCGCGAGCAGGCCATCAGCTATTTCCAGCGTGCGGTGCAGGCCACCCCGGCTGGCGACAGCAACGACAAGTGGCGCGACCTGATCGCCAGCACCCGCTACTGGCTGCAGCTGGACCAGGCCGATGCGGCGCTGGCGGCCGGCCGGTTGGACGAGGCCGAGCGCCTCTATGCGCAGGCGCATCGCCAGCAGCCCCGCGACGTCAATGCTGCACTGGGCCTGGTCGACGTGGCCGTGGCCCGCGGTGACGACGCCGCAGCCGAACGCCAGCTGCAGGTTGCGCGGCGGATGGCGCCCAACGATGCCAACGTGATCCGCAAGCTGGTGCAGCTGTACGGCCGCACCGACCCGCAGCGGCTGGAAGCCTTCATCAACGCATTGCCCGCTGCGCAACGCAGGTTGTATGCCGAAGACCTGCGCCAGCTCCAGATCAGCCGCCTGCGTGAGCGTCGCGAGCAGGCGCTGGCTGCCGGTGATGCGACCACCGCGATCATGCTGGGACAGCAGCTGCGCGGCGAACTGCCGGGCGATGCATGGCTGGCCTATGCGCTGGCCAACGAGCTGCGCGCCGCTGGCCGGCAGGACGAGGCCGACGCGGCGGTGGCCGACATGGCCACCCATAACGACAGCGCCGAAGCGCGCTACGCGCAGGCGCTCTACCTGTCGGGATCCGATCGGCTGCCGCAGGCGCTGGCGGTACTCGACGCGCTGCCGCAGGCGAAGTGGAACGACGACATCCGCGCGCTGTCGGCGCGCCTGCAGCGGCAGCAGCTGGTCGATCATCTGTGGGATCTGCGTGCGCAGGGCAGGGAGGCCGAAGCCATCGCGCTGCTGCAGCAGCAACCGCCCAGCACCGACAATGATCTGCTGATGGCCGAGTGGGCGCGCCTGCGCGGCGATCACGCGCAGGCGCTGCATTACTACCAGCGCGTGCTTGCCGCACAGCCGGACAATGTGGATGCGCAGCTGGGCCAGGTCCAGGCCTGGATTGGCACCGGCGATCTGGCCAGCGCACGCCGCCAGATGCACGACGCACCGCCGGCAGTGGACGATGACGAGATCGGCCAGCAGCGTCAGCTCGCCACCATCTGGACCGACCTGCGCGAGGACACGAAGGCCCTGGCGATCCTGCGCGCGTTGCTTGCGCGCAAGACCGGGCCCGACGCACAGTCCTGGCGTGATGCGGCACGGCTGGTGCGCCGCGATGATCCGCAGCAGGCGCTGGACATGTACGCGCAGGCGATGGCCGACAACGGCGTGTTGGCTCCCGGCCAGGTCACGCCGCGCGACAACCGCGCGTTGACCCTGGCCAGCCGCGAGACAGCCGGCGATGACTGGTTGCGGCGCAGCCTGCGCAGCGATGTGGAAACCCTGTACCAGCAGGAGAATCCCACCCTGACGGTGATGCAGGACACCGGTCGCCGCAGCGATGGCACGCCGGGCATTTCGCGGCTGTCGCGCGATACCCGCATCGCGCATCTGGACGCGCCATTCGCCGGTGGCCTGGGGTGGGCGCGCATCGAGCAGGTCAGCTTCGATGCGGGCCGCTTCCAGACCGATGAGAGCGGCGCCTACGACGAGGATTTCGGCAGCTGTGACCTGGATCTGCTGCAGGCCGACGACAGCCGCCTGCGCGCACCGGGCTGCACCCGCTTCGTGCACCAGCGGCGCACCTCCGGTGCCGGCTTCGCCGTCGGCTGGCGCACCCTGGATGACCGCTGGAACGTCGATATCGGCCACACCCCGTCCAACTACGTGGTCGGCAACTGGCTTGGCGGTGTCACCCTCAATGGCGACCTCGGGCGCTTCGGCTGGGGCGCCACGCTGTCGCGGCGGCCGATGACCAATTCGCTGCTGTCGCAGGCCGGTGCGGTTGATCCGCGCAGCGGCATCAGCTGGGGCGGCGTCACCGCCAACGGCGTGACCTTCAGCCTCGGCTACGACCAGGGCGGCCGCGATGGCGTGTGGTCGAACTGGAGCTGGCATCGGCTGACCGGGCACAACGTGGTCGACAACACCCGCGCACGCGCGATGGTGGGCTGGTACCACAAGCTGATCCAGCGCCCCGACATGCGGCTGGATGTGGGTACCACCGCGATGTACTGGCGCTACCAGAAGGACCTGGGCGGCTACTCGCTGGGCCAGGGCGGCTACTACAGCCCGCAGCGCTATGCATCGCTGAGCCTGCCGGTCAGCTTTGCCTGGCGCAACGACGTGTGGTCGGTGCGCCTGGATGGCTCGGTCAGTGTGTCCAGTGCGCGTACCTCGTCGATCAGCCGTTTCCCCGACCAGGCCTTGATCGAGCGCGTGATTGCACAGCTTGAGCCGCAGTACGGCCCGCTGCGGCTGGACGAGGCCGGCCTGTACACCGGTGACAGCAGCAGCACGGGCACCGGGTACCGCCTGTACGGCGCGGTGGAGCGCCGCCTCGGCGACCACTTCGTGCTGGGCGCTGCCGGCACCCTCCAGCGCAGCCGCGATTTCTCGCCGAATTCGTTCCAGCTCTACCTGCGCTACACCTTCAAGCCCTGGCAGGGAAACCTGCCGCTGCCCGTATCACCACTGGTGCCGTATGGCGAATTCCGCTGACCTGCGGCGACGGCGCCTGCTGCAGGCGGTCGCCACGCTGCCGCTGCTCGGCGTTTGCCGTGTGCAGGCCGCGCCCGCCCCGCGCTGGCCGGCGTGGCAGGTACTGCTCGACAGCAGCCTGAGCCGCGACGGGCGCATGATCGATCGCAGCCAGGACGATCAGCGCAGCACCTCCGAAGGCCAGTCCTATGCCTTGTTCTTCGCCCTGGTCGACAACGACCAGGCGCTGTTCGACCGCATCCTGGGCTGGACCCAGGACAACCTTGCCGGTGGCGACATGGGCAAGCGCCTGCCGGCCTGGCTGTGGGGACGCGATGACGCCGGCGCCTGGCGGGTGCTGGACGACAACCCGGCCTCGGACTCCGATCTCTGGCTGGCCTACGCGCTGCTGGAAGGCGCGCGGCTGTGGCGCCGTCCGGCGCTGAAGGCCATCGCGGAGGGCATGCTGGTGCAGGTGCGGGCGCGCGAGATCGTGGATCTGCCCGGGCTCGGCCCAATGCTGTTGCCAGGCCCACAGGGGTTCATTGAAGGGGACGCCACGCGGGTCAACCCCAGCTATCTGCCACTGCCGCTGCTGCGCCGCTTTGCGGCGGAGGATCGCAGCGGGCCGTGGCAGGCGCTGGCGCGCAACAGCGTGCAGTTACTGCAGCAGAGCAGCCCGCACGGGTTCGCACCGGACTGGGCGGCGTGGAAAGGCGATCGCTTCGTCGTCGATCCGGTGCGCGGTGCGGTCGGCGGCTACGACGCCATCCGCTGCTACACCTGGGCAGGCATGACCGCATCGCGCGATCCGTTGTTCCGCGCGCAGCTGGCGGCGCTGTCCGGACCGCTGCAGCGCCTGCGCAGTGGTGCACCGATGTGGGAAAAGATCGACACCCGCAGTGGCCAGGGGCAGGGCGAAGGCAACTACGGATTCCGCGCAGCCCTGCTGCCCTATCTGATCGCGCAGGGCGAAGCGGAGCGCGCGCAGTCGCTGCGGGCCAGCCTGCCCAGCGCCGAGCAGCAGCGCGCCGATGCACCGGCCTATTACTCGCAGATGCTGGCCCTGTTCGGCGTGGGTTGGGCCGAAGGACGCTGGCGCTTCGCCACCGACGGCCGCCTGCAGCCGCGCTGGTAGCTGCAGCGCTGCGGGGTCAGGTACCTACGCAGCGCAGTGGGCTCCGACCGACCCTCAGCCAGGCATCATTCCAGCGCGTAGCGCAGGGTGAACAGCACCGCCACCAGCCACAACGCCGGATGCACTTCGCGCCAGCGGCCGGTGCCCGCCTTGAGCGCGGCATAGGCGATGAAGCCGAAGGCCAGGCCGTTGGCAATGGAGTAGGTGAACGGCATTGCCAGTGCACACAGCGCGGCCGGCACCGATTCGGTCAGGTCGCTCCAGTCCACCTCCACCAGTTCGCGCAGCATCAGGCCGGCCACGAACAGCAGCGCCGGTGCGGTGGCATAGCTGGGCACCATCGACGCCAGCGGCGAGAACAGCAGCGCGGCCAGGAACAGTGCCGACACAACCAATGCGGTCAGGCCGGTGCGGCCGCCCACCTGCACGCCCGAGGCGCTTTCGGCAAAGGCCGTGGTGCTGCTGGTGCCGAGCACCGAACCGGCCACGATGGCGGTGCTGTCGGCCAGCAGCGCGCGGCCGAAACGCTTCTGCGCGCCGGGCAGCTTCAGCAGGCCGGCGCGACCGACCACGCCGTACAACGTGCCGGTGGCATCGAACACTTCCACCAGCACGAACACCAGTACCACCTGCAGCAATACGGCGATCGGCGCACCACCGTCGTGGTGCAGCAGGCCCGGCAGGTCCAGCTGCAGGAAGGTCGGCGCCAGGCTCGGCGGCAGCGAAACCAGGCCCTGGTACTGCACATCGCCCAATGCCCAGCCGGCGCCGGTCACCGCCAGGATGCCGATCAGGATCGCACCACGCACGCGGCGCGCTTCCAGCACCGCGATCAGCAGGAAGCCGGCCAGTGCCAGCAGCGGCGGCGCCGTGTTCAACGGTCCCAGTGCCACCAGCGTATCTTCATTGCCGACAATCACGCCGGATTTCTGCAGCGCGATGATCGCCAGGAACAGGCCGATGCCGGCCACGATGGCCGAGCGCAGCGACGAAGGAATGCCCGATACTAGCCATGCCCGAGCGCCGGTCAGTGACAGCACCAGGAACACCAGGCCGGAGATGAACACCGCCGCCAGCGCCTGCTGCCACGGCAGGCCGGCAGCACCAACCACGGTGAAGGCGAAGAACGCGTTCAGGCCCATGCCCGGTGCCATGCCGACCGGGAAGTTGGCGGCCAGCGCCATCACCGCCGAACCCAGTGCAGCAGCCAGGCAGGTGGCCACGAACACCGCGCCGGCGTCCATGCCGGTGGTGCCGAGGATCTCGGGGTTCACGAAGACGATGTAGGACATCGTTAGGAAGGTGGTGACACCGGCCAGCAGCTCGGTGCGCACGGTGGTGCCGTGCTGCTGCAGCTGGAACAGGCGCTCGAACAGGGACATGGGGAATCTCGACCCGTTGGTGGTGGGTACCGACCGTTGGTCGGTACGCCTTGAAGCGTCACCACCAACGGTGGTGACCTGCCGAAAGGAGAAAGGCCGCGCGAGCGCGGCCTTTCCGGTTGCCTTACTTCAGCGCCTTGAAGCGCAGGCGCTTCGGCGCAGCGTCGTCGCCCATGCGGCGCTTCTTGTCTTCCTCGTACTCGCGGTAGTTGCCCTGGAAGAACTCCACGTGCGAGTCGCCTTCGAAAGCGATGATGTGCGTGGCGATGCGGTCCAGGAACCAGCGGTCGTGCGAAATCACGAAGGTGTTGCCCGGGAACTCCAGCAGCGCATCTTCCAGCGCACGCAGCGTTTCGATGTCCAGGTCGTTGGACGGTTCGTCCAGCAGCAGCACATTGCCACCCTGCAGCAGGGTCTTGGCCATGTGCAGGCGGCCACGCTCACCACCGGACAGCGAACCGACCATCTTCTGCTGGTCCTGGCCCTTGAAGTTGAAGCGGCCGATGTAGGCGCGCGACTGGATCTCGATGCCGTTGATGTTGAGGATGTCCAGGCCGCCGGCGATTTCCTGGAAGACGTTGTGGTTGCCTTCCAGCTTGTCGCGGCTCTGGTCCACGTAGGACAGCTGCACGGTCGGGCCGATCACGATCTCGCCCGAATCCGGCTTTTCCTGGCCGGTGATCATCTTGAACAGGGTCGACTTGCCGGCGCCGTTCGGGCCGATGATGCCGACGATCGCGCCCGGCGGAATCAGCATCGAGAGGTTGTCGATCAGCAGGCGGTCGCCGAACTTCTTGGAGACGTTCTTGAACTCCATCACCATGTTGCCCAGGCGCTCGCCCGGCGGAATGAAGATTTCGTTGGTCTCGTTGCGCTTCTGGTAATCCTGCGACTGCAGCTCTTCCAGGCGGGCCAGACGGGCCTTGCCCTTGGAACGGCCGCCCTTGGCGTTCTGGCGCGACCACTCCAGTTCCTTCTGGATCGCCTTCTGGCGGGCCTTTTCCTGGTTTTCTTCCTGCTTCAGGCGCTCATCCTTCTGCACCAGCCATTCGGTGTAGTTGCCCTTCCACGGAATGCCGCGGCCGCGGTCCAGTTCCAGGATCCACTCGGCGGCGTTGTCCAGGAAGTAGCGATCGTGGGTAACGGCCACCACGGTGCCGGTGTAGCGGGCCAGGAACTGTTCCAGCCATTCCACCGACTCGGCGTCGAGGTGGTTGGTCGGTTCGTCCAGCAGCAGCATGTCCGGCTTCTGCAGCAGCAGGCGGCACAGCGCCACGCGGCGCTTTTCACCACCGGACAGGTTGGCGATCTTGGCATCCCACGGCGGCAGGCGGAGCGCATCGGCGGCCACGTCCAGCTGGTTTTCCAGGGTATGCGCATCACCGGCGGCCAGGATCGCCTCCAGGCGCTCCTGCTCCTTGGCCAGCGCGTCGAAGTCGGCACCTTCCTCGGCGTAGGCGGCATACACCGCTTCCAGCGCAGCCTGCGCCTGCAGCACTTCGCCCACGCCTTCCTCGACCGACTCGCGCACGGTCTTGTTCGGGTCCAGTTCCGGTTCCTGCGCCAGGTAGCCGACCTTGATGCCCGGCTGCGGGCGGGCCTCGCCCTCGAAATCGGTGTCCACGCCGGCCATGATCTTCAGCACGGTGGACTTGCCGGCGCCGTTCAGGCCCAGCAGGCCGATCTTGGCACCCGGGAAGAAGGACAGCGAGATGTCCTTGATGATCTGCCGCTTGGGCGGGACCACCTTGGACACGCGGTTCATGGTGTAGATGTATTGCGACGACATGAGGTCTCCGTAGGCGCGGCCCTGCACCCGACCCGTCACGGGAACATCCCGTTGCGGCAGCGGGCACAGACTGGAATGGAATACCGCCAATTATAGCCGGAACCGGTTCCGGGCCGCGCCCGGCGCAGGGGCGCCGGCTGGCCGTGGCCTGAATACTCCGTCACAGTCCTGCAGCGGGAAGCGTTTCCAGCCGGAAGCGGTTCAGATCGGTTGCGCAATATGGGCTCACCACCACCCAAACAGAGGTCTGACATGCGCATCAATCGAGTAATGGCCAGCGCCGTGGCCTCTGTGCTGGCGCTCGGTGCCGTGGCTCCCGCCTTCGCCGACAACGACCACCGCCGCGGCCACGACCGCCGCGAGTGGCGCGAGGACCGCCGCGAGTGGCGACAGGACCGCCGTGACTGGGAACGCGACCGCCGCGAGGCCCGGCGCGACTGGGAACGCGACCGCCGCGACTGGCACCGCGACCATGACCGCTACTACCGCCCGGCACCGCCGCCGCGCGTGGTCTATCGACCGGCCTATGGCCCGGGCTACGGCTGGAAGGTCGGCCACCGCTACCGCGACTACTACCGTGGCCCGATCTACGTGGTGAACGACTACCCGCGCTACCACCTGCGCCGCCCGCCGCATGGGCACCACTGGATCCGCGACGACCGCGGCAACATGCTGCTGGTGGCGGTGGCAACCGGCATCATCGCCGACTACATCATCAACAGCCGCTGAGCCGGCGGCCACGTCCACGCATGGCGTGGATCCACTGGCATGCACGGGGCCGGATTCCTTCGGAAGTGCCGGCCCCGTCCTTTTCGGCCCCGGCGGGCCGGTGCGGGGCTACAATCAGGGGCTGAGCCGTACCCCTTTCCCTGCCTGCTGGAGTACCCGATGTTCCCGCGTGACGTCCGCATCGAATCCTACGATCCCGAACTGGCCAAGGCCATTGCCGCTGAAACCCAGCGCCAGGAAGACCACGTCGAGCTGATCGCCAGCGAGAACTACACCAGCCCGGCGGTGATGGAAGCCCAGGGCAGCCAGCTGACCAACAAGTACGCCGAAGGCTACCCGGGCAAGCGCTACTACGGCGGCTGCGAATACGTGGACATTGCCGAGCAGCTGGCGATCGACCGCCTCAAGCAGCTGTTTGGTGCCGACTACGCCAACGTGCAGCCGCACAGCGGCTCGCAGGCCAACCAGGCCGTGTACTTCGCCCTGCTGCAGCCGGGTGACACCATCCTCGGCATGAGCCTGGCCCACGGCGGCCACCTCACCCACGGTGCCAAGGTGAATGCCTCGGGCAAGCTGTTCAACGCCGTGCAGTACGGCGTGAACGACCAGGGCCTGATCGATTACGACGAAGTCGAGCGCCTGGCCCTGGAGCACAAGCCGAAGATGGTCGTTGCCGGCTTCTCGGCCTATTCGCAGGTGATCGACTGGGCGCGCTTCCGCGCCATCGCCGACAAGGTCGGTGCCTACCTGTTCGTCGACATGGCCCACGTGGCCGGCCTGGTCGCCGCTGGCGTCTACCCGAGCCCGCTGGAACACGCCCACGTGGTGACCTCCACCACCCACAAGACCCTGCGCGGCCCGCGTGGCGGCATCATCATCGCCAAGGGCGCCGACGAAGACCTGGTCAAGAAGCTGCAGTCGATCGTGTTCCCGGGCATCCAGGGCGGTCCGCTCATGCACGTCATCGCCGGCAAGGCCGTGGCCTTCAAGGAAGCGCTGGAACCGGCCTTCAGGACCTACCAGCAGCAGGTGGTGAAGAACGCCCAGGCGATGGCCAACACGCTCATCGCGCGCGGCTACAAGATCGTCTCCGGCGGCACCCAGAACCACCTCATGCTGGTGGACATGATCGGCAAGGACGTGTCCGGCAAGGACGCGGAAGCCGCGCTGGGCAAGGCCCACATCACCGTCAACAAGAACTCGGTGCCGAACGACCCGCGTTCGCCGTTCGTGACCTCGGGCCTGCGCCTGGGTACCCCGGCGGTGACCACCCGTGGTTACGTCGAACAGGACTGCGTGGACCTGGCCAACTGGATTGCCGACGTGCTCGATGCACCGAACGACGACGCTGTCATTGCCCGCGTGCGCGACGCCGTCAGCGCGCAGTGCCGCAAGTACCCGGTCTACGGCTGATCGAAACAGGGGTCGGATCCCTTCCCGCAGGGCAGGGCTCTGACCCCGGCATTGCAGCGATCGCGCATGGATGAGCGCCGCCTCAAATACCTGTACGCCACCCTGGCCGTGCTGTTCGGCCTGCCCAGCCTGGTGGCCGGCGGCGTTGCGGCACTGATGCTGCTGCTGACGGGGCTGGGCCAGTTCGGCCATGGCACGCTGGCTGCGGTGACCGTGATGCCGCTGTGGGGCCTGGCCGGCATTGCCGGCTGCCTGGCTTGGTTGTGGCTCAGCGCCGGGTATCTGCTGCAGGGGCGTGCCGGGCTGCAGGTGCATCGCCTCTGGTGGTGGATGCTGCTGGCCGGCGGTCTTGCCGCCGTGCCCCCGCTGGGGCTGGCGCTGTGGTGGAGCAGCACCGTCCACGCCGAAGGCATCGCCCTGCTGCTGTTGGGCCCGTCGATGCTGGTGCCGGCTGCGATGCTGGTGTGGATCAAGCGCCGGGCATGACGTGGCCCATGGAAGGACATCGAACGCATGGATGAGCGCCTGCACAAGCGCTGGATGGCGATCGCCGGCCTGCTGGTGGGCCTGCCCACCGTGGCGGCAGGCGGCACGGGTGCCGTGCTGGGGCTGATGGCCGTATGGGACGGCAAGTACCTGACGGGCGACGAGTACACGCTGTTGCTGCTGTGGTCGTCGGCCGGCATCATCGGCCTGCTGTCGTGGCTGTGGCTGAGCGGGCTGTTCCTGTGGCGCGGTGTTGCCGGCCTTCGCCAATCACCGGTCATGGCCTGGGTCGGCCTGGCGTTGGGTGGCTTGGCCGCATCGGGCGTGGTCGTCGCCACGCTGTACTCCACGATCAGCAATGGCGAGATCTCGACATTGGGCTTCCTCGGGTTTGGCCCGCCGCTACTGGTGATGTCCGGGCACTTGGCGTGGCTGCGCTGGGCACGCATGGCATCGCCGCCACCCGCACCCGGTTGAGCCGGGCATCCGAACTCGCCGGACACGCCGGGTAGCCAGAATGCAGGCGCTTCCGCGCAGGCAGCATTTGCTGCGGCGCCCTTTCTCAGGTACCTTTGCGACGCTGCCATGACCATGGCAATTGCTCCCTGAGCCAGGCGTTCCATGCATTGCCCCTTCTGCCAACATGCCGATACCCGGGTCATCGACTCGCGCGTCTCTGAAGACGGCGCGACGATTCGCCGTCGGCGGGAATGCGAAGCCTGCGGCGAGCGCTTCAGCACCCTGGAAACGGTCGAGCTGAAGCTGCCGGCCATCGTCAAGAGCGATGGCACCCGTGAAGCGTTCGACCAGCGCAAGGTCCGCGCGGGGTTCGATCGCGCGCTGCAGAAGCGCGCGGTGCCCGAAGAAAAGATCGAAGCAGCGGTACGTGCGGTGGTGCACCAGCTGCGTATCAGCGGCGAGCGCGAAGTGCCCTCGATCAAGGTTGGCGAGTTCGTCATGAACGAACTGCGCAAGCTCGACCACGTGGGCTACGTGCGCTTCGCTTCGGTGTACCGCAGCTTCGAGGACGTGGCCGATTTCCGCGAGGAGATCGAGAAGCTCGAGCGCGAGCTGCCGGCCAGTACCGAACAGCTGCAGCTGCTGGGCGATGTGATTGCCCTGACCAAGAAAAAGAAAGGCTGACTGCCTCTGCCTTGGGGGTGCCAACCTTGGGGGGGCCGGTGGCCGCATTCACTGGTGGGTGCCAACCGTTGGTTGGCACTGACGGCATGGATCCACACCGGCGGCGTTACCATGGCCGCATGACCACCCCGTTCTCCGCCCTCGACCACCTGCACATGGCCAACGCGCTGCGCCTGGCCGTGCGCGCTGCCTACACCACCCGTCCCAACCCGATGGTCGGCTGCGTCATCGCCCATGGCGAACGCGTGGTCGGGCAGGGCTGGCACCAGCGCGCCGGTGGCCCGCATGCGGAAGTGTTCGCGCTGCGCGAGGCCGGCAGCGACGCCCGCGGTGCCACCGCCTACGTCACCCTGGAGCCCTGCGCCCACTACGGGCGCACGCCGCCGTGTGCGCTGGCACTGATCGAAGCGGGCGTGTCGCGAGTGGTCGCGGCGATGCGCGATCCGTTCCCCAAGGTCGATGGCGGTGGCTTCGATCTGCTGCGCAATGCCGGCATCGAAGTTGTCGAAGGGCTGATGGCGGCACAGGCGCGCGAGCTCAACAAGGGTTACCTGTCGCGCGTGGAGCGCAATCGCCCATGGCTGCGGGTGAAGCTGGCCGCCAGCCTCGATGGCCGCACCGCGATGGCCGATGGCAGCTCCAAGTGGATTACCGGGCCGGCCGCGCGCGAAGACGTGCAGCACTGGCGCGCACGTGCGGGTGCAATCCTGACCGGCGCCGACACCGTGATTGCCGACGACCCGATGCTGACCGTGCGCCTGGCCGATACCGAGGTGATGCCACCGCTGCGCGTGGTGCTTGATTCGCGCCTGCGTTCGCTCGAATGCAGCCGCGTGCGCGAAGGCGGGGCCCCGACGCTGTACCTGCACGATGCGGCGGTGAGCGCGCCGGATGCGGCCGACGCCGAATTCGCCAGCGTGCCCAGCGCAGAGGGACGGTTGGATCTGGGCGCGGTGCTGGCCCTGCTGGCCGAACGCGGCATCAACGAAGTGCATACCGAAGCCGGCGCGACGCTGGCCGGTGCCTTGCTGCGCGGCGGCTGGGTGGACGAGCTGCTGCTGTACCAGGCCCCCACACTGCTGGGCGACGGCGGACGCCCGTTGCTGACCGGCCTCGGCATCGATGCCATGGACCAGCAGCGCCGCCTGCGGGTGGTTGACCAGCGCCAGGTCGGCGAGGACATCAGGCTGCTGCTGCGGCCGTGAGGGAATGGCGGTATCTCCGGCGTCTTCAGGTGCCCTCGTCCTCGTCTTCGTAGGCGGGGCACTGTTCTTTCCACTGCTGCTTCCACAGCACGTGCAGGTCGCGGCAGTAGGCACTGAACGCTTCCCCCGCCAGCTCTGTCGACTTCGACCGTAGTCTGCGGCGGCTGATGCCGTCGTCGTACTCGTCCGGCAGGACCGTCGGTGCACATCGATCGTGGTACTGCAGGAAGGCGCGGCAGTCGTCGTTCTCGCTCAGCTGTGCATCGATGTCCCTGTCACGTAGCTGGTTCGACTCGAAGGCAACCGATGGACGGACGATGAAGGTCTTGGGTCTGTACGCTTCGGCCTGCCCACTCACCATCAGCGCCAGCAGCATGACGGTAGTCGACGTCGTACGATGTTTCATGCGGTTGCCCCGGTGGAAGAGGGCAACAGCATTGACCATGCGGGCCGCGCAAGGCCATGCAACGGTTCTGAAAGTGCGCTCGCCGTTGCCGCAGGTAACGATGAGCCGAGCGTGGACCCGGCTCTAGCTCGCGCTTACGCGCATTCGTCGGTCCACATCATTTCGGCGATCGGGCGCAGCGCCTTGCACTCCTGCGTCATCTCATCGGCTGACTTCACCTGCGCCTTGGCCTTCAGTTCCTCGGCCATCGCATCCACGCCGCTGATCTGGTCCGGCGCGATCTTCGCCACGCAGGCGCGGTGCTGCTGCAGCAGCAAGTCGCAGCCCGGTACGCCGGTTACTTTCGGCGCGCTGGCGGCCTGTGCATCCTGCATCCAGTCCTCGAACGGCGCCAGCGCACCGGCTACGGTGCCCACCAGATCGTCAAAATTACCGCTGTACCAGTAGCCGTTGTCCTTGGCCGGGTACAGGGTGAAGGTGCCGTTGACCGGCACGCGCATGCCACTCAGCAGTGCCTGGGTATAGGCATCGGTGAACTGCTTGCGCGCGGCCGGGCTGGCATCGTCGGCCAGGCTGGCGGCGAACAGCGGGCGGACCTTGCCCAGGTCGGGCACCTGGCAGCTGTAGCTGATCCGCGCCAGCTTCTGGTCTTCAACGTATTCGTTGTCTTCGATCACGCTCTTGGTCGCGCGGCACTTCGAATCGCGCAGCGCCTTGGCATACAGCGCTTCGGTGCCCGCAGCGTCGACCTTGGCGCCGGTGCTGGCCAGTACCGTCTGCCAGGGTTCGGCCAAGGCCTTGGCCAGCGCACCCGGGTTGGGGGTCACGGCATCCTGGCCCTCGAACGCCGGCTTCAGTGCGTCGTTGAGCGTGCGCGTGGCGGTGGCATCGTCCTCCAGCAGCACGCGCGCATACAGGTCGAAGGCCTGCTCGGGTGCCAGTTGGGCCGGTGCAGCGCTGGCAATCAGCGGGGCGCACAGCAGCACGCTGGCCAGAAGGGTACGGGTGGGGGTCTTCATGACGGCGTTTTACTGTTCCAGAGGCGCGCAAGCCTAGCGCATCTACCCACACTTTCGATGGCGCGATGCAGCCAGGTGACGGTGTGCAGCGGACAAAAAACGGGCCCCTTGCGGGGCCCGTTCGATCGCACGACGAGGAGCGATCGTTGGATCAGAAGCTGGCGCGGACGCCGGCCGAGTACTGGGTGACGTCGCGGTAGCCGGAGATCTCGCCCACCAGACCCCAGGTCCTGGTGAAGTTGATCTGGCCGCCGACGGTGCCGACCCAGGTGCCCTTGAAGTTGTTGCCGCCGTCCATGTAACCGGCCTTGACCCAACCTTCGGTCATGCGCGACGGCTTGCCACGGATGCCCATGGTGACGCGGCCCAGGTTGGTGTGGTCCTTCTGGCTGAAACGCAGGCCGTCGTAGCGGACGGTGGCTTCGGCGTTCTGGCGCACCCATGCGGCATCGGCGGTGAAGTCCAGGCGGTCGGTCCACGGCATGTGGTAGCCGATGCCGAGCTCCGGCTGGTTCAGTTCCAGCTTCAGCGAATCATTGCCGTAGTGATTGGTCTTGCTGGTGCGCGACCAGCCACCGAACACGTAGACCTGTTCGGCGATGGCCACGGAGCCACGCAGGTAGCCGCCGTCGACCTTGGGGTCGTCCAGTGCGTTGTCGTCAACCTTGACCTGCGTCCAACCGCCTTCGACGTAGGTGTAGCTCAGGGCGTCGGCCGAGGCCGAGAGCGGGGCGGCGGCCAGCAGGGCGGCCACGATCAGCATCTTGCGCATGGGAATTCCTGTGAATTTCAGTCCATTGGCGGGCCAGCCCTCTCGGCTACCCGTGGGCGACCTCATGTCGTCCGCTGCGAATTTTAATGAAAGTTTTACAAATTGCGAGCGACGGCCGTCACAGCTGTGGCATCCAGCCCCGTTCAGCCCGGGCTGGTACACTGGCCACGCCGGTTCGCCGGTACACAAACGTCTTCAGGGCGGGGTGCGATTCCCCACCGGCGGTAGGTGCGCAAGCACGAGCCCGCGAGCGCCCCGGTCCATGGCCGGGGGTCAGCAGATCCGGTCCAATGCCGGAGCCGACGGTCATAGTCCGGATGAAAGAAGACGGTGCCACAGGGCCTTTGCGGCCCTGCGCCCGCCTGTTTGCCTTGCGGCGTTTTTCGCTCACTTTCCGCGGAGAACGTTTCTTGTTTACTGGAATCATCGAAGGCGTCGGCCGTCTGGCCGCACGCGAAGCCATCGGCGGCGATGTCCGCTTCACCTTCAACGTCGGCAACCTGCCGTTCGAACACGTGCAGATGGGCGAGAGCATCGCCATCAACGGTGTCTGCCTCACCGTCATCGCATTCGACGCCAGCAGCTTCCAGGCCGATGCCTCCACCGAGACCCTCGGCCTGACCACGCTCGGCGAGCTGGCTGAAGGGGCGGTCATCAACCTCGAACGCGCCATGCGCCCGACCGACCGCCTGGGCGGTCACCTGGTCAGCGGCCACGTCGATGGCCTCGGCCAGGTCCTGTCCATCCACGAAGATGCACGTGCCCAGCGCTGGCGTTTTGCCGCGCCGGCCGCGCTGCGCCGCTACATCGCCAAGAAGGGCTCGATCTGCGTGGACGGCGTCAGCCTCACCGTCAACGAAGTGGACGACGAAGGTTTCGAAGTCGCTCTCATCCCGCACACCGTGGCCAACACCGCCTTCTCCGCCACCGGCGTGGGCAGCGCGGTGAACCTGGAAATCGACCTGGTGGCCCGGTATGTCGAGCGGTTGTTGGGTGAAGGAGCACGCGCATGAATTTCGCCCCGATCCCCGAGATCCTCGAAGACATCCGCCAGGGCCGCATGGTCGTCATCGTCGATGACGAAGACCGCGAGAACGAAGGCGACCTGATCATGGCCGCCGAGCTGGTCAAGCCGTCGGACATCAATTTCATGGTCACCCACGGCCGTGGCCTGGTGTGCCTGCCGCTCACCCGCACCCGCGCCGCCGATCTCGGCCTGGCGCCGATGGTGCAGGCCAATACCGCGCAGTTCCAGACCAATTTCACCGTCAGCATCGAGGCGGCCGAAGGCGTGACCACGGGCATTTCCGCCCATGACCGCGCCCACACCATCCGCACCGCAGTGAAGCCCAATGCCAGGCCGGCCGACCTGCATCAGCCGGGCCACATCTTCCCGTTGATTGCCCAGCCCGGTGGCGTGCTGACCCGCGCCGGCCACACCGAGGCAGGCGTCGACCTGGCCATGCTGGCCGGACTGGAACCGGCTGGCGTGCTGGTGGAGATCCTCAACCCGGACGGCAGCATGGCGCGCCGCCCGGAACTGGAAGTGTTCGCCCGCGAGCACGGCCTGAAGATGGGCTCCATCGCCGACCTGATCGCCTACCGCCTGGCCACCGAAAAGACCGTCGAGCGCGTGGACGAGCGCGACATCGACACCGAATTCGGCCCGTTCAAGCTGGTCACCTACCGCGACCGCATCGCCCACGACCTGCATTTTGCCCTGGTCCGTGGGACCCCGGCGGCCGACACGCCCACCCTGGTGCGGGTGCAGGTGGAAAACCCGCTGGCCGACCTGCTGCACTGGCGCCGCGACGACTTCGGCGTCGCCGCCACCGATGCCTTGCGTGCGATTGATGCCGAAGGCGCCGGCGTGATGGTGGTGCTGTCGGCCCCGCGCGATGGCGAAGCCCTGCTGGCCCGCCTGCGCCAGCAGCCGGCGCCGGTGGTGCCGGGCAAGGACAAGGATGTGGGCCAGTGGCGCCGCAACGGTGCCGGCGCGCAGATCCTGTCCGACCTGGGCCTGGGCAAGCTGCGCGTGCTGGGCACTCCCCGCCGCCAGGTCGGCCTGGCCGGGTACGGCCTGGAAGTGGTGGAGACGGTCACCCTGTAATGGGTAGTGCCGACCATGCCCTACCTCGGGTGGTTGCCGACCGTTGGTCGGCACAGCCCTGGGCCTCCGCCAGCCACGGCCGGGGCCCATCCACGCTAGAATTACCCCCTTATCGAGTCCCCAAGCCGCATATGAGCCACTTCGAAGGCGATCTTCGCACTCCCGAATCGGCGCGCTTCGCCATCCTGGCCAGCCGCTGGAATGCCCGCATCACCGACACGCTGGTCGCTGGCGCCCGCCAGAGCCTGGCCGGCAACGGCATCACCGAAGCCAACATCGACGTGATCCGCGTGCCGGGTGCCTGGGAACTGCCGCTGGTGGCCGCACGCCTGGCCGCCGCCCATGAACACGCCGCCATCCTCACCCTGGGCTGCGTGATCCGTGGCGACACCCGCCACTACGAACACGTGGCCGACCGCTGCGCCGAAGGCCTGATGCGCGTGCAGCTGGATTTCGGCGTGCCGGTACTGAACGGCGTGCTGGCGGTGGAACGCGTGGAAGACGCCGAGGCCCGCGCAGGCGGCAGCCACGGCAACAAGGGCGAGGAAGTCGCACTCGCCGCACTGGAAATGGTCAATCTGCTGGAGCAACTGCCATGAACAAGAACACCCAGGGCAAGCCCTCCGGTAAACCCGTCCGCCGCGATGGCGTCGATCCGGTGCTGCGCTCACGCGCCCGCCGCCGTGCCGTGCAGGCCATCTACGCCTGGCAGATCTCCGGCGGCAACGCCCAGTCGCTGATCGCCCAGTTTGCCCACGAGCAGGCCCGCGAAATTGCCGACCTGGCGTACTTCGAGGCGCTGGTGCACGGCGTGCTCGACAACCGTCGCGACATCGACGAAGCGCTCGGGCCGTACCTGGACCGTGGCATCGAGGAAGTGGATGCGATCGAACGCGCGGTGCTGCGCCTGGCCGCCTACGAGCTGCGCTACCGCCTGGACGTGCCGTACCGCGTGGTGATCAACGAAGCTATCGAATCGGCCAAGCGTTTCGGTTCCGAACACGGCCATACCTACGTCAACGGCGTGCTGGATCGTGCCGCCGTGGAATGGCGCAAGGTCGAATCGGGTCACTGACCCGATTCCTGTAGAGCCGAGCCATGCTCGGCTCACCGTGCAGCGCACGGTTGCGTCCGGCAGTGCGGCGCGTGATCGAACTGCAGCCGAGCATGGCTCGGCTCTACATGAAAGTAGAACGCCCCATGTCCCTGGCCGAATTCGCCCTCATCGACCGCATCCGCGCCCGTACCCTCGAGCGCGACGACATCCTGCTCGGCATCGGTGACGACGCCGCGCTGCTGCAGCCGCGTGCCAACGAACAGCTGGTGGTCACCGCCGATACGCTCAACAGCGGCGTGCACTTCCCGGTGGAAACCCCGGCCTTCGACATCGGCTGGAAGACCCTGGCGGTCAACCTGTCGGACCTGGCCGCGATGGGCGCGCGCCCGGCGTGGTGCACGCTGGCGTTGTCGCTGCCGGAAGCGTCTGAAGACTGGATCGAGGCCTTCGCCGATGGTTTCTTTGCCCTGGCCGACCAGCACGACATCGCGCTGATCGGCGGCGATACCACGCGCGGTCCGCTGTCGCTGTCGGTGACTGCGATGGGCCAGGTCGGGCGTGGCCAGGCGCTGCGCCGCGACCGCGCACAGGCGGGCGATGACATATGGGTGAGCGGCACGCTGGGTGATGCCGCCGGCGCGCTGCGCCTGTGGCAGCAGGGTGCGCTGAACGTGGCCACCGCGACCCTGCTGGCCGACTACGAAAGCCTGCGCCTGCGCCTGCTGCGGCCGACGCCGCGCGTGACCCTGGGCCTGCGCCTGCGGGCCTTCGCGCACGCGGCGGTGGATGTGTCCGACGGCCTGCTGGCCGATCTGGGCCACATCGCCGCACGCAGCAACGTGGCCGCGCATGTGGATGCCGATTCGCTGCCGATCTCGCACGCGCTGCGTGAGCTGCTCGGCCGCGACGATGCACGCGATTGCGCATTGCGTGGTGGCGACGACTACGAGCTGTGTTTCACCGCGGCTGCCGACCAGCGCGATGCGCTGCACTACCTGGCCGAATCGCTGGACGTGGCGCTCACCCGCATCGGCCGCATCGCCGAAGGGCAGGGCGTGCACGTGGACGGCGAAGCCGCCGACGGCGGATACCAGCACTTCGCGTAGCCGCAGCGGTCCTGCTCTGGTGGGTGCCAACCTTCGGGGTGGGGTCAGATTAATGTTGCTCTGGTAGGTGCCAACCTTGGTTGGCACGAATGTGTCAGCCGCCCGTGGCAACACCGTGTCGACCAAGGTCGACACCTACCGAGGTCGAGTGTATCGGCATCGCTCAGTGCTTGGTCGCGTGCAACTGCAGATCCACATACTCTGCCAGCCCACGGCAGGCCAGCAACAGCCCTTCGCGCGCGCCGTCATCCATGTGCTGGTCGATATCCCCGTCCACGCGGGCGCGTTGGTGGCGTGCAGCAGTTCCAGCAGGAAACTCAGCCCCGCATTGGCGCGGTCGATGCGCGCCAACGCCACGCGCTGCCCGGGTGTACGGTTGCTGCCGGGCCCACGCTCGGCTCATCGCGATCAGCACGAAGAGCAGCCGAGCATGGCTTGGCTCCGCTGTCGCTCACAGGCTGGATCGAACCTAAACACCTACCTGCTCTGTCGCGATCGTCCATTGAATGACTGCGGCAGCGGTGGTGATGCTGTCGGACCGTTTTCCGCTCGTTGCCTGCATGTCCCCTTCCAAACGTTCGCACAACGCTGCCATCGACGGCCTGCGTGCACTGGCGGTGCTGGCCGTCGTCGTCTTCCACACCAACGCCACGTGGCTGCCCGGGGGGTTCACCGGCGTGGACCTGTTCTTCGTGGTGTCCGGCTTCGTGATCAGCCAGTCGCTGGCCTCCCGCACGCATGCGTCGCTGGGCGCGATGCTGCTCGACTTCTACCGGCGCCGCGTGCTGCGCCTGTTGCCGGCGCTGCTGGCGATGTTGATGGCCACCTTCGTGCTGTCGGCACTGTTCATTCCCCGCGCGTGGCGCAATGAGCAGTTCGACCAGACCGGCTGGGCCGCGCTGGTCGGCCTCAGCAACATCGTGCTGGCCGGCCAGCAGGACGACTATTTCTCGCCCGGTGCGGAACTCAATCCGTTCCTGCACACGTGGACGCTGGGCGTGGAGGAGCAGTTCTATCTGGTCTTCCCGCTGCTGTTCTTCGTCTGGCTGCGCGGGCGTGAGCGCTGGCCGTGGTCGCGTTGGCTGTTGCCGGTGCTCACCCTGCTGTCGCTGGCGTGGGCAGGCTGGCAGGCGCAGACGGCACCGGCGGCAGCGTTCTACCTGCTGCCGGCGCGGTTCTGGGAGCTGGCTGCGGGCGCGCTGCTGTACCAGTGGATGCGCACGCGTACGCTGGGCCGGAACGGTGATGCGGTTGCAGTGATCGGTCTGGTGCTGCTGGGTGCAGGCGTGGTGATCGCACCGCAGCTGGCGATGCCGGTTCCGGGCGTGCTGGCCACCGTGGCCGGTACGTTGATGCTGTTGGCGAGCGTGTCGGCACCGGGTACATCGCGCATTGGGCGCGCGCTGGGCTACGCACCGTTGGCCCACCTGGGCCGGCTGTCCTATTCGCTGTACCTGTGGCATTGGCCACTGCTGGTGCTGCTGCGCTGGACGTATGGCCTGCATGGCGTCGCGCTGTGGCTGTATCCGGTGCTGCTGCTGGCGGTCTCCGCTGTGTCGTATCACTTCATCGAGCGTCCACTGCGGAATGCGGCACCACTGCTGCGCCTGGCGCCGGCCAAGGTGCTGGCGATGGCGCTGCCGCTGGTGGCGCTCTGTGGTGCGGGTGCCTGGGCCGCCGTGGAGTACCACGAGCAGGTCTCGCTGAGCGTCACCCGCGACGGCTATGCATGGCAGGCACGCCGCTACCCGGCGTGGCGCCCGCTGGAGCCGGTGAGTGCGCCGGCGCTTGAAGGGCGGCGTCTGTTCGTGGCTGGCGATTCGCACGCGGCGGCGTATCGCACCATGACCAGCATGGTCGCGCGGCAGACCAGCATGGAGGTGCACCAGCAGGATCGCGGCGGCTGCAGCTTCGTCAATCTGCTGCGGGCGAGCCCGGCTGATTGCCAGGACTTCATTGAAGGCACGCTGTCGACCATCGAGCGTGAGGCACGCCCGGGTGACATCGTGCTGCTTGCGGCATTGCGCATGCCGGAGCTGCGCGGATTCGACTGGCAACAGCAGGATGCGCAGCAGGTCTATCGTCAATTGCTTGCCGAGCGCACCCCGACCAATGCGCAGGCCGCGCGTGAAGAGGCTGATCGTGTTCTTGGACGTCTGCAGAAGCTGGGCGTGCATGTGGTTTTGGATGCACCACTGCCGTTGTTCAAGGCCGGGGCGTACCGCTGTTCGGACTGGTTCAACCGCCGCAACCCGGCTTGTGCCGGGGGCCTGAGCATGCCGCGCGCTGATCTGGAGAGGCTGAGAGCGCCGCAGATGGCGTTGCTGTCCGAACTGGCAGCGCGCTATCCATCGCTGACGGTGTGGGATCCACTGCCGCTGCTGTGCGGGCCAACGACCTGTTCGGCGGTGGAAGACGGGGAGCCGCTGTTCTTCGACAACGACCACCTGAGCGGGCACGGTAATCGCGTGCTGCTGCCCAGTTTCCGGCAGACCCTGATCGATATTGCGAACGACAAGCCTTTGTAGAGCCGAGCCCACGCTCGGCTGCTCTTCGTTCCGCAGGCGGGAAGTCCGCGCTGCGCGCGGTGAGCCGAGCATGGCTCGGCGCTACAGGAGTGCGCGCGGTCTACACCGGCGGCAGCACCTTGCCCGGGTTGAGAATGCCGTCCGGGTCCAGCGTGGCCTTGATCGCGCGCATCGTCGCCAGCGTTTCCGGGGTAAAGGCCTGCGCCATGAAATCGCGCTTGGCCAGGCCAATGCCGTGTTCGCCCGACAGGGTGCCACCCAGCGCCAGCGTCAGCGCGAAGATCTTTGGCAGCGCGGCATGCGCGCGTGCGTTCTCGTCGGCATCGTCCGGGTGATACAGGATGTTGACGTGCAGGTTGCCGTTGCCGGCATGGCCGAAGGTGACGATGGTCAGCGTGTAGTCGCGCGCCAGTGCCTGCACGCCCGCCACCAGCTCCGGAATGCGCGATACCGGCACCACCACGTCTTCATTGATCTTGCCCGGCGCAACGCTGCGCAGCGCAGGCGACAACGCCTTGCGTGCGGCCCACAGCTGGTCGCGCGCGCGTCCTTCCATCGCCACATCCAGTTCGATCATGCCGTCGCATTCAGCGGCGCTGGCCAGGGCCTGCAGCAGATAGGGCAGGGTGTCGTGGTCACCATCGGCTTCCACCAGCAGCATTGCACCGGCCTCCGGCACGTCCGCACCGTTGAGACGCAGCAGCTCAAGGCTGCGCGCGTCCATGAATTCCAGGCGCGTGGGTACCACCGGCTGCGACATCAGGCGTGACACTGCGGCGGCGGCCGCATCGGCGTCGCGGTACAGCACGCGCAGTCCGGCCTGGCTGACCGGCAGCGGGGTGAGCTTGAGGGTGGCTTCCACGATCAGCGCCAGCGTGCCTTCGCTGCCCACCAGCAGGTGGGTGAGGTCGTAGCCGGTGGAATCCTTGGTGTAGGCACCACCGCAGCGGATCACCTCGCCGGTGCCGGTCACCGCCACCAGACCCAGCACGTTGTCGCGGCTGGTGCCGTACTTCACCGCGCGTGGGCCACCGGCATTGCAGGCCAGGTTGCCACCCACGCTGCAGATCTCCGCGCTGGACGGGTCCGGCGCCCAGAACAGGCCATGCGGGGCCAGCGCCTGCTGCAGGGTTCCATTGAGCACGCCCGGCTGCACCACGGCGCAGCGATCACCGGCGCGGATCGCCACGATGCGGTCCATGCGGGTGAACGACAGCACGATGCTGCCGGGCAGCGGCACGGCCGCGCCGGTGGTGCCAGTGCCGGCGCCACGTGCGACCAGCGCTACGTGATGGGCCCGGCATGCGCGCACCAGTGCCTGCACCTGTTCGATGTTGGCAGGCTGCGCGACGGCGGCGGGGCGTTGATGACGCCACGAGTTGTCCTGCGCGTTGGCCTCCAGCGCGCTGTCATCCATGCGCCAGCCCTCCGCGCCCAGCAGGGCGGACAGTTCGGCAACCAGGGCAGCAGGCAGGGCAGGACTCATGACGGATCTCGCGGGGCAGCAGGAGCGGGTTGGATCAGTTTCCAGGCAACAACGGCGCCAGCCAGTGGCAGCCACACCCAGCGCAGTTCCGACAGCAGGGTGGCCAGGCCGCGCGTGCTGAAGAACTGTGGGGCGAACGGTGAAACGCGGATCGGTCGCCACGGCGCGAAAAAGCGTTGTTCGCTCCAGGGCCAGGCGAGGGCCACGCCGAGGCCGCCCGAGGTCATCGCATCCAGCAGCGGGTGGCTGGCGGCGCAGATGAAGACGAACACTGCCGCCTGCGCGGTAGATGCCACCGTTGGTTGGCACACACCCGCCGACCAAGGTCGGTGACTACCGGGGCTGTGTGGTGCCGACCAAGATCGGCGGTTACCAAAGAACGCCAGCACCGCGGCCAATGCCGCCAGCACGCCGGCAAACAGCAGCGAATGGCTGGCGCCGCGATGGCCGAACGCATCGGCGTAGGGAATGTGCAGCGCGAAGGCCAGTACATCGGCATCGGGCAGCATCGCTGCAATCACGCCGGCCGCCAGCAGGCGCGGCGGGATGCGATCGCGATCAGCGGCGCACCACAGCGCCAGCGGCACAGCAGCATGGGTGATGATCGAAGGCATCAGTCACGCACCGTGGTCGTGCCGGCCTGGCTGCGCTCTGGCAGGTGCCAACCTTGGTTGGCACAGAAGCGCCGACCAAGGTCGGCTTCTACCAGAGCGGACGGTACCCATCAGCAATCATCCAGCCGGAACGCATCACGCAGCCACCGCAGCTGCGGCGGCTCGCCGGTGGCGTCGACCACATCAAAACGGCAGGGTGCATTGGCCAGCGCCGGGTTGTCCTGCAGGTACAGCTGCGCGGCGTGCGCCAGGCGTCGGCACTTGCGCACATCCACCGAAGCGGCACCGCCACCGAAATCCGATCGCGCGCGATAGCGCACTTCCACGAACACCACGGTGCCGGCATCGTCCATCACAAGGTCCAGTTCACCGCCGCGATAGCGCACGTTGCGCGCACGCGGCTGCAGTCCCGCCTGTTGCAGATGCTGCTCGGCGGCGGCTTCCACCGCCGAGCCACGTTGGCGGCGCTCAGCGACCACCGACGATCGGCATCGGCCGGCCGCCATTGAAGGTGGACCATGCCGGCTGGCGCAGGATGTTGCCGTTGCTGTCCAGGAACAGGGTGCCGGTGGCACCGTCCAGGCCGCCTTCGTTGGACAGCTTGTCCAGATAGGCGGTGATCTTCCAGGCATCGGCGCCGAACGCGAACAGGCGGCCGGCTGCACCGCGTGCGCTGGGCAGGGTGCTGGCGACCTGGCTGGCCGACGGCAGGCCCGACACGCTGCGCACGTTCCAGGCTTCATTCGGGTAGACGATGCCGTCCAGCGCCACGTCTTCTTCCACCTTGCCGCTGCCGATGGTCAGCTGCGAGGTGCCGACGCGGGTGGCGCCGCCGGCACCGGCCAGCGCCAGCTGCGGCGCCAGCAGGCGCGCCTGCGGCGCACGCACGGCGAGGAACACGGCATCGACCTGGCCGGCATTGCGCACCTGCGCACCGACATCGCCGACCGCATCGCTGACGCCGATGGTGGCCACCACCTGGCCGCCACGCTGGGCGAAGCGCTGGGCGAAGGCGGCGGCGGCACGGCGGCCGGTATCGTCGGCGCTGTTGATCACCAGCGCCTTGCCGCGCTCGCGGCCGCGCAGATATTCGGCAGCGACGATGCCGTCGTCTTCCGGTGCCAGCGAGAAGCCGGCGCTGCCGGCCGGCGGCGCGTCCTTGCCACGGTTCAGGGCCAGCACCGGCACCTGCAGCTGCTGGCGGCCGTACACGGCGTCCACTTCGTCGCGGCCCAGCGGACCGACTACGAAGTCGGCACCGGAGGCGACGGCCTTGTCATAGGCGGCCAGGGCGCCGGCCGGGGTGCCGGCGGTGTCGAAGAAGTTGATGTCCGGGCGGCGGCGGCTTTCACCGTAGTAGGCGCTCAACAGGCCATCGCGCACCGGCTGTGCGGCAGTGGCCAGGCGGCCGCTGAGCGGCAGCAGCACGGCCAGCTTGGCCGGCGGGCGGTAACCGTCGCTCATCGCCGGCGGGCGCTTGCTGGTGTCGAACTGGGCGGCGCCATCGCGGTCGAACGGGCGCGGCAGCGGCAGTCCGCGCGCGATCAGTGCGCGGCCGGCGAAGTTGTACAGCGGGTCGTTGGCCGGCAGGGCAGCGGCACGGCTGCGCAGGGTGGCATCGTCAAGCGTACCGAGCAGACCGGCGATGGCGGCTTGGTTCTCGCTGCGCGCGCTGCCGGTCAGGCTGGCGTGGGCGCGGGCGCGCTCGGTGGCGGCACCGAAGGCATCGCCGGTGCCCTGCAGCGCGTTGGCGCGGGCTACGTGCCAGCGCGTGCGCAGCGCGGGGAAGACGTTGTCGCCCTGTTCCTTCAGCAGGGCCAGGGCCTGCGCCGGCTGCTTGTCGGCCAGTGCCAGCTCGGCGCCGGTCAGCTGGTAGCGCTGCAGGCTGGCGCCGGACAGCTGGCGGGCGGTGAGCTGGCCAAGCAGGCTGCGCGCGCGGGCACTGTCGCCGGCCAGGTGCCAGGCCCAGGCGGCATCGGCCAGGGCATTGCTGCGGGCGCCACCTTTCAGGGTTGCGGCCAGCGCTTCCAGCTGCAGGGCGGCGTCGCGCGGTTTGCCTTGTTCGATCAGCGCCAGCGCCTGGCTCTGGGCCGGCGATTCGGGCGCGCTGGTCAGGCTGGTGGTGGCACAGCCGGCCAGCAGCATCAGCGACAACGACAGGGCGGAGATCCGTGCGGCGGGCTTGTTCATGATCGGGTCCATGCGATGAGGGCAGCGGCCTTGGCCGGGTACACGCTACGATTCTACCCTTGCCCCGTGAGTACCGCTGAAATGAGTGTCCCAACCCTGTACGTCGTCGCCACCCCGATCGGCAACCTGGCCGATCTGAGCCCGCGCGCGCAGGAGGTGCTGCGTTCGGTGGCGGCCATCTGTGCCGAAGACACCCGCCGCAGCGGCCAGCTGCTGTCCCATTTCGGCATCCAGCAACCGCTGGTGGCCCTGCACGAGCACAACGAGGAAGCGCTGTCGCAGCGCCTGGTGTCGCGCTTGCAGGCCGGCGAGTCGCTGGCGCTGGTCAGCGATGCCGGCACCCCGCTGGTCAGCGATCCCGGGTTCCGCCTGGTGCGGGCGGCCCGCGCGGCGGGCATCAAGGTCAGCCCGGTTCCCGGTGCCTGCGCCGCCATCGCCGCGCTGAGCGTGGCCGGCCTGCCCAGCGACCGTTTCAGCTTCGAGGGTTTCCTGCCGGCCAAGGCCAGCGGCCGCCGCGACCGCCTGCAGGCGCTGGCCGGCGAAGTGCGCACGATGGTCTTCTACGAATCCTCGCACCGCATCGCCGAGTCGCTGGCCGACATGGCGGCGATCTTCGGCAGCGAGCGCCCGGCGGTGCTCGCCCGCGAGCTGACCAAGCTGTTCGAGACCGTGCTTGATGGCGACCTGGCGGGCCTGCTGGTGACGGTGGAAGCTGACGAGAACCAGCGCAAGGGCGAGTTCGTGGTGATGGTGCAGGGCGCCGGCGATGACGAGGAAGCGCAGCTGGCACACGGCCGCCGCGTCTACGCGAAGCTGAGCGAGCACCTGCCGCCGTCGACCGCGGCGAAACTGGCTGCCGAGCTGACCGGCGCGCCGCGCAAGGCGTTGTACGGGAGTTGATCGCTCGCTCCGGGCCATGCCCGGGCAGCGCGCGGCGCGAAATGCAAAACGGTTCCGATCCGCCGGAGGGTCGCCGATCTCTGGCGCGTGAATGTGCTCACGTGCGCGGCTGAGGGGCGAATCAGGGCTAGGGAATGTCGTGATGAGCATCAATGACCGACCCACTGATGATCGTACGAACCCAGCAGCCTTGGGTATTGCGGGACGTCCTGCAGAGCGACATTGAGATCAGTCGAGCCCGCGCGGATACTCCCGATGCGGAAGGGTGTCCGTAGTGTGACCCCATTTCCGAGGCCTCTGACGCGTGAGGACCGGTGCTCGGGATGTCTTCAAATGCCTGTCCTGGGCGAAGACGCTCCGGCACACGCCTCTTCATTCCCCACTTGGGAGCAATTGTTCGAGATGGCATTGACAGCCTACCTTCAGGCTCATTTCCTGCCAAAGGATGTGTTCGCCGCATTCTGCAATGTGTCAGAAGAATGGCTAAGTCGCCTGATTGCAGTGGGCGCGGTGCCGGAGCCCACCTGCACCTGCGAGGAAGGCACCATCTATGCGCGTGCGTCGATGCCGTTCTCGCCGGCCGAGTATGACCGTAGCAGTAGAAAGCGATGGGTCGACGATCTTCGCCGGGAGCTGGGCGAAAAGTCCTGAAAGGGCGTGCAGACCTGCATGGCTCGTTCACAGACTGGGACGCTGGAACACGGCAGCGGCCGAATTCCGGGGGGCTCAGGGGCGAAGCTCTCAAATTCCCTTCAGGGAGGAAAGACAGATGTTTGAAAAGGGACTGTTCCTGCTGTTCGCACTGGCCGATGTGCCAGCTCCTGCAGCTGAAGCGCCGCCACCTGCAGCCATTACCGAAGCCGATCTGGGCCCGGACTATGTCGGCTACCTGCTGTTCGATCCGGGGTTGGTCGAGTTCAATCGGCTGCAGTCGGTCCGCGATTACAGCAATTACCTGACCTATCGCGCGGCACGTGACGCGTTGGAGAGCTACGAGGGATGTCTGCAGGTGGGGGCCGACAACCACGCACAGATCGAGGCGGCCTACCAGCAGTTGGTGAACAGCCAGCAGCGGTACGTCAGCGCGGCGCAATGGCGCGACCTGCGGCAGGCCCTGCGTGCGGGGCGCGAGCCGGTGCCCGAGCGCCCGTCGTGGCAATGCGCCGCATTCGTGGACAACGCGCCGTATTTCGATGCGGGGTTGGACGATGCACTGTTGGGCGCCACCGAATTGGCGCGCGAGCAGGCCGGGGAAGGGGATTCGCGTAGCGATGCGCTGCGCCCGGTCCTCGGCGTTCAGATGGGGGGCGCGACCGTGATCGAATCCGAGCCTGACGAAGGTCCGGCCCATCGCGCCGGCCTGCGCAAGGGGGATGAGGTGCTGGCCGTGGCGGGTACCCGAGTGAAAACCGTCTTCGGTGTCGGCCAAGCGTTGAAAGCCTACGCGCCGGGCGATCGCGTGGACGTGCGCGTCCGCCGCATTGAATGGGACGGTTCGCAACCGCAGGTGCGGGAATTGATCGTAGGTGTGGTGCTGGAGTCGCGGGCGGTGGTGATGGCGAGGGCGAAGGGCCGCTAGAGCCACGCCACGCGTGGATGAACCGGCCGCCGCGATCGGCACGGCAGGAAGGGCGTGCGTACGCTAGAATACGCGCTGGCGGAGCCGGCCAGACAGTCGCGTCATCCCTTCGGGGGTGCCGAGGAAAGTCCGGGCTCCATAGGGCAAGGTGCCAGGTAACGCCTGGGCGGCGCAAGCCGACGGAAAGTGCAACAGAAAGATACCGCCTACGTCTTCTTCGGAAGGCCGGTAAGGGTGAAATGGTGCGGTAAGAGCGCACCGCGAGTCTGGCAACAGACCGGCACGGCAAACCCCACCTGGAGCAAGACCAAATAGGGATCCTTTGGCGCGGCCCGCGTTGGATCCGGGTAGGTTGCTTGAGCGTTGCGGTGACGTAACGCCTAGAGGAATGACTGTCCACGACAGAACCCGGCTTATCGGCCGGCTCCGCCTCTTTCTTCGATATGCATGAACCGCGCATCTGTAGTGCCGGCCGCTGGCCGGCAGCTTCACGATGCCAGCAGTGGCGGACAGAGTGCTGCCGGCCAGCGGCCGGCACTACCTCGACGTCACGCGATCCTCAGCCCGGCGTGCGGTACTGCCCGGCGGAAATGAACTGCGAGAAGCGCTCGCACCACACCACCACCGTGGTGTAGTCGTCCACGTCCACGTTCGCGGGCACCTCGACCAGGAAGCGGTTGAAGGTCTTTACCTCGCCGATGCGCTGGGCCTGCGCCTTGATCTTCAGGAAGTCGGCCTTGTTGTCGACGAAATCGCGAACCAGATAGACCTTGTAATCCGGGCCCGGTCCCATCTTCCCGTCGAAGGCGACCTGGGTGGCGCTGACGCTGACCTTGCCTTCGGCCCAGTGCACCGCATCGCTGCCTTTGAGGTCGCGGCGGAAGGTGGTGCGGTAGGTGGCGTCTTTCATTGCGGCCTGTACCTGGGCGACCGGCGGGTCATCGGGGGCGATCAGGATCGGCAGCAGATAGACGCCCAGGCCGAAGCCCAGGCCGAGGGTGAGCAGATGGGTGGCGAGCAGGATGAGGATGCGGCGCATGGGGCCTCCTTGTGGTTGCGGTCGATCGCGCGGCGTGCTGCCGGGCGCGACCACCCTGGGAGGTCAGGGCCGACATTTATAGACACAGTGCCGAATGCGAAAAGGACACAGTGGGCGGGCTGGAATGCCGGGACCCCTGTGGCACAGGCACATTGCGGTCGCGGCTGGAAGCTGAATGACGTTTCACGCCCGCTGCGATGGCGACCGCCGTCACGTGGATCGCGACAGCGGCTGCGGGTAGTGCCGGCCGCCGGCCGGCAGCTTCATGGCGAATCCGAGCATCCAAAGGCTGCCAGGCAGCGGCCGGCACTACCCCCACCAAGAGCATCCGGCCAGGGGCCGTCATGACCGGGTCAGAAAATGACGTGGCTTTGTCCGCTCGGTGCACCCTGCGGGCCGAAGCGGCGTTCGTGGATCTCGCCGTGGCCGTCGGCGTCGATCAGCAGCACGGTGCTGGCGCGGGTGCCGTAGTCGTCGCCGCGGATGAAGGCCGGGCTCAACCAGCGCTCGCGTTCCAGGCCGATGCCGGTGTCGGGCAGGTCGCTGTCGGCGGGGCGGTGTTCATCGGCCAAGGCATTCCAGAGCGGGGTCAGGTCCGGGGTCAGATCCCTTTCGCGTTGCGAAAGGGATCTGACCCCGTCTGCTTCCAGCCATGCCGACAGCGCGGCCATCAGCCGTCGGGTCTTCGGCCAGGGCGCGTCCAGCGCGCCGTTGGACATGCCGTGGACGCCCGGGCCAAGCGTCTGCCGTTCGGCGGGATGGTTGCCCAGGTACTCCAGGCTGTCGCCATCGGCCAGCAACAGATTGAATGGGGCGTAGGCACCCGCCACGGTTGCCAGCCGCTCGATATGCACGGCGGCCGGGTCGCGGCCGCGCAGGAAGTCGGCCACCAGCGCGCCCCGCGACGGTCCGGTCTGGGCCGCCAGCGGGTCGCGGACGTTGGTGACCACCGCCATCCGGCCCGAGGCGCCGACCCCGGCCCAGCCACCGCCGGAGCGCAGGTCGCGTCCCCCGATGACGGAGGTCTCATCCTGCCAGGGGGCCAGCGCCGCGGTGGGGCGGGCGTGGAACTCATCACGGTTGCCGGTCATTACCAGCCGCCAGCGCGGGTGGTGCATCCAGCCAAGAGCGAGCAGGCACATGGCCTCATTGTGCACCGTTTGCGCAGTCCGGCGCCGTTTCCGGCCCGGCTCGGATGAATGCGCGGCTGATGTTTCACGCCCCGTCCACGCCCCTGAACTTCCGTTCAATCTCAAAAATTGAGACGGATCAGCAACTTGTGGATAAGCCTTGAACAATTCTCTAAAGGTTGTTGCAAGCCATTGATGCGGCTGGCGATTTCCCTGCTGAAAAGTTGTTGACAACCCTCGGCCCGCTGCTAAGGTGGGCATCAGAGGGAAATCCGGGTGTTTTGTGGGTTTTCGTGGTTCAATGTTTCACCGGGCGAAGGACAAGGTGCAGGCGTCGTGTTCCAGGGCGAGACGGCCATCACAGTTGACGACAAGGGGCGCATGGCGGTTCCCACCGCTTACCGCGACCTCGTCGCGCGCGCCAGTAACAACCGTCTCGTGCTGACCTACAACCCGTTCGAAGCGGGCTGCCTGTGGCTGTACGCAGAGTCGGAATGGGAACGGGTCCGCGACGATGTGATGTCCAAGCCCAACACCCAGCGCGTCGTGCGCCTGTTGCAGCAGAAGCTGGTCGGCTCGGCCGCCCATCTGGAACTGGACGGCAACGGTCGCATCAGCATCCCCGCCAGCCACCGCGGTGCGGTGGGCATTGAGAAGAAGGCGGTATTGCTCGGCATGGGCGACAAGTTCGAATTGTGGAGCGAGCAGGCGCATCGGGCCCTGATCCAGCAGACGTTGTCTGACGAGGATCTGGGTGATGGGTTGCTCGACCTGAAGTTGTGAGCCGGGGTGCCCGGATGCGCCCAGAAGCGCAGACCGGTCACCTTCCGGTGTCGCAGTCGCCGGCGGTGCACCTGCCGGTCCTGTACACCCAGGTCCTTGAAGGCCTGAGGGTGATCGAAAACGGACGTTATCTGGATGGCACGTTCGGTCGTGGCGGTCATGCACGTGGCGTGCTTACCCAGCTCGGTCCCGAGGGGCGCCTGCTGGTCATGGACAAGGATCCGGAAGCCATCGCCGTTGCCGAGCGCGATTTCGCGCCGGATCCGCGCGTGTCCATCTTCCGTGGCAGCTTCGCCCAGCTGCTGCAGTGGGATGCCACGGCCGAAGGCCTGGACGGCGTGCTGTTCGACCTGGGCGTGTCGTCGCCGCAGCTGGATGTGGCCGAACGAGGCTTCAGCTTCGGCAAGGACGGCCCGCTGGACATGCGCATGGACCCGGACAGCGGTGAAAGCGCCGCGCAGTGGATCAACCGCGTCGAAGAGCGCGAGATCGCCGATGTGCTGTGGACCTACGGCGAAGAGCGGCAGAGCCGGCGCATCGCCCGCGCCATCGTGGCCCGCCGCGAGAAGCAGCCGTTCTCCCGCACCGCCGAACTGGCCGAGCTGATTGCCTCGGTGATGCCGCGTGGCAAGGACAAGATCCATCCCGCCACGCGCAGCTTCCAGGCCATCCGCATCCACATCAACCGCGAGCTGGCCGATCTGGAAGCAGGGCTCGATGCGGCGGTGGAACGGCTCAAGCCCGGTGGCCGTCTGGCGGTGATCAGCTTCCACTCGCTGGAAGACCGCATCGTCAAGCAGTACATGAACCGCCTGGCCAAGGCGCCGCCGGCCAACCGCCGCCTGCCCGAGGCCGTTGCGTTCGTGCCGACGCTGGACCTGATCGGTGGGGCCATCAAGGCCACCGACGAAGAGCTGGCCGCCAACCCGCGCGCCCGCAGCGCGGTGCTGCGCGTGGCCCAGAAGCGGGAGGCCGACGCATGAGCCGGCTGCTGCTGATCATCCTGTTGGCCTGCACCGTGGCCTCGGCGATCGGCGTCGTGTTCGTGCGTCACCGTCATCGGCAGACGTTCATCGAGCTGTCGCGCGCCGAGCGCAAGCGCGATGACATCAACCTGGAATTCGGCCGCCTGCAGCTGGAGCAGGCCACGTTGGCCGAAGCCAACCGTGTCGATCGCATCGCCCGCGAAAAGCTCGGCATGAAGTTCCCCGAGGCCGCCGACATCGTGGTGGTGCGCCCATGAGCAAGGCCGGTCGCAACCGTCCACGCAATGCCTTCAACCTGCGCCAGCGCCTGCGCTGGGTCGCGCTGGCGCTCGGCCTGTGCTCGGTGTCGCTGGTCGGCCGCGCGGCCTACGTGCAGATCATCAACAGCGACTTCTACCAGCGCCAGGGCGAGGCCCGCTATCTGCGCGAGCTGCCGATCAAGACTTCGCGCGGCATGATCACCGACCGCAACGGCGAGCCGCTGGCGGTGTCCACGCCGGTTGCCTCGATCTGGGTCAACCCGCAGGACCTGCTGCGTTCGCCCGAGCGCATCCCCGAGCTGGCCCAGGCGGTCGGCATATCGGTGGATGAGCTGAGCAGCCGCCTGTCGCAGAAGTCGGACAAGGAATTCATGTACCTGCGTCGCCGGATCAATCCGGACGAGGCAGAGAAGGTGGTCGCGCTGAAGATTCCGGGCGTGGCCGCGCAGCGCGAGTTCCGCCGCTTCTACCCGCAGGGTGAGGCGATGGCGCACGTGCTGGGCTTCACCAACATCGATGATCGCGGCCAGGAAGGCCTGGAACTGGCCTTCGACGAATGGCTGCGCGGCAAGCCCGGTGCGAAGCGGGTGATCCGCAACCGCAAGGGCGAGACCGTCGAAAGCGATCTGCTGCGTGCCGCTGAGCCGGGCAAGGACCTGACCCTCAGCATCGACCGCCGCATCCAGTACCTGGCCTTCAAGGAACTGCGCAACGCGCTGGTGGCCAACAAGGCGGCCGGCGGTTCAATGGTGATCATGGACGTGACCACCGGCGAGATCCTGGCCATGGTCAACCTGCCGACCTACAACCCGAATTCGTTGACCGGCGCGATCCCTGATACGCGCCGCAACCGTGCGGTGACCGACCTGGTCGAGCCGGGTTCGACGATGAAGCCGCTGACCATCGCCACCGCGCTGCAGGCCGGTGCGGTGACCAAGGACACCATCATCGACACCAACCCGGGCTACATGACGCTGGGTCGCTTCACCATCCGCGACGTGCCACGCAACAACGGCGTGCTGAACGTGACCGGCGTGATCACCCGCAGTTCGAACGTGGGTGCAGCCAAGGTTGCGGCGAAGATGCCGGACCAGACCTTCTATGACGGCGTGCGCCGCTTCGGCTATGGCTCGGCGCCGCACAGCGGTTTCCCCGGTGAATCGGCTGGTGTGGTGATGCGTCCGGCGCGCTGGTCGGGGACCACCAAGACCACCATGTCCTACGGCTACGGCCTGTCGGTCACGCCACTGCAGATTGCCACCGCCTACTCGGCGCTGGCCAACGGCGGGCGCCTGATCGCGCCGACCTTCGTCAAGGGCCAGCGCAACGAAGGCCAGCAGATCATCGACGAGAACGTCGCCAGGCAGGTGGTGGCGATGATGGAAACGGTGGTCACCCAGGGCGGCGCCAAGCAGGCGGCGGTGCTGGGCTACCGCGTGGCCGGCAAGACCGGCACTGCACGCAAGGCTGGCCCGGGCGGTTACGAGCGCGGGCATTACAACGCGCTGTTTGCCGGCGTGGTGCCGGCCACCAACCCGCGCTTCGCCACCGTCATCGTCATCAACGATCCGCAGGCCGGCAAGTTCTACGGCGGCCTGGTGTCGGCGCCGGTCTATCACAACGTGATGGAAGGCACCCTGCGCCTGATGGACGTGCCGCTGGACGACCTGCAGTCGTGGCTGGCCGCACAGCAGTCGGGCAAGGTCGGCCATTCGGCCTCGATCCTGCCCGCACCGCCGGCCGAGACCGCGCTGCCGGTAGATGCCGCCGCTGAATTCGATGCTGCGCTGCCGAGCGCGCAAGCCCAGACGCCGCCCGCTACGGGAGGCACGCAATGAGTCCTTCGATGTTGCTTTCGCAGTTGCTTCCGGACGTGGCCCTGGCGGGCCATGATCCCGTTCTGACCGGCCTGGTGCTGGACAGCCGCGCCGTGCGCCCCGGCAATGCCTTCGTCGCCATCGCCGGTTTCGGCGCGCATGGCCTGGGTTTTGTCGAGCAGGCCCGTGCGGCCGGTGCCAGCGCCATCCTGTTCGAGCCACCGGCACCGGCCGAGCTGCCGGCGCCGGCCGATGCGATCGCCGTGCCGGGCCTGCGGGCGCGCATGGGGGCGATGGCCGACCAGTTCCACGGCGCGCCGTCGCGGGCGATGGCGATGGTCGGCGTGACCGGTACCAACGGCAAGACCTCCACCGTGCAGCTGCTGGCCCAGGCCTGGCACCTGCTCGGAACGCCCAGTGGCAGTATCGGCACGTTGGGCGCCGGACTTTATGGCGCGGTCGAGCCGACCGGATTCACCACGCCGCTGGTACTGCAGATGCATGCGCTGCTGGCACAGCTGCGCGACGCCGGTGCGCGCGCGGTGGCGATGGAAGTCAGCTCGCACGCGCTGGACCAGGGCCGCGTGGATGCCGTGCACTACGACGTGGCGGTGTTCACCAACCTCACCCGCGATCATCTGGACTACCACGGTGACATGGCCAGCTACGGCGCGGCCAAGGCGCGGCTGTTCCATCGCCCGGGCCTGAAGGCGGCGGTGGTCAACCTGGACGACGCCTTCGGTCGCCAGCTGTTCGCTGGCCTGCCTGCCGGCGTGCAACCGATCGGCCTGAGCTCGCGCGGTGCCGCTGACGCCAGCGTGCGCGCCGAGGCGCTGCAACTGGATGGACGCGGCATTGCCTTCGAGCTGGTCATCGACGGCCAGCGTGCTGCGGTGCAGTCGCCGCTGCTGGGCCGCTTCAACGTGGACAACCTGCTGGCCGTGGCCGGTACTCTGCATGCGCAGGGCCAGTCGCTGCCGCGCATCGCCGAAGTGCTGTCGGCGCTGCAGCCGATCCGTGGCCGCATGAACCGCCTGGGTGGTGAAGACGGTCTGCCGACCGTGGTGGTCGATTACGCCCATACCCCGGACGCGCTGGAGCAGGCGCTGGACAGCCTGCACGGCCATCTGCAGGGCACGCTGTTCTGCGTGTTCGGCTGCGGTGGCGAGCGCGATACCGGCAAGCGTCCGCAGATGGCGGCGATTGCCGAGCGCCTGGCCAACCAGGTCATCGTCACCGACGACAACCCGCGCGGCGAGGATGGCGACGTGATCGTGGCCGACATCCTGGCCGGCTTCCAGCACGCCGATGCCGTGACCGTGCAGCGCAACCGCGCGCGTGCGATCGGCCTGGCGGTGAAGCGTGCCGGTGCCGGCGACATCATCCTGATTGCCGGCAAGGGCCATGAGCCGTACCAGGAAGTGAATGGCGTGCGCCATGACTTCGACGACACCGAAGTGGCTGCGGCTGCACTGGCGGCCAAGGCCGGTGTTCTGCAGGCAAAGGCCGGGGAGGGCGCCGCATGAAGCGCACCCTGCTTTCGCTGATCGCACACTGGGCCGGCGGCGAGATCCATGGCGACGACGTGGCCATCGATGCAGTCAGCAATGACACCCGTAGCCTGGGCCCGGGCAGCCTGTATGTGGCGCTGCGCGGCGAGCGTTTCGACGGCCATGACTTCGCTGCCGACGCGCAGGCGCGCGGTGCCAGTGCGCTGCTGGTCGAGCGGCTGCTGCCGATCGAGCTGCCGCAGGTACTGGTGGCCGACAGCGAGCTGGCACTGGCGAAGATCGCCACCGGCATGCAGCGTGACCGTGGCACCGAGGTGTTCGCGATCACCGGCAGCAATGGCAAGACCAGCGTGAAGAGCCTGCTGCTGTCGATCCTGCAGCAGGTGGCCCAGCACGCACACAAGGTGGTCTACGCCAACCCGGGTAACCGCAACAACGAGATCGGCCTGCCGCTGGCGGTGATCGACGCGCCGGAAGATGCCGACTACGCCGTCTACGAGATGGGCGCTGGCAAGCCTGGCGATATCGCCTACCTGACCGACATCGCCCGCCCGCGCTATGCGCTGGTCAACAACATTGCCCCGGCACACCTGGAACGCATGGGCAGCCTGCTCGGCGTGGCGGTGACCAAGGGGGCGATCTATGCCGCGCTGCCGGCCGATGGCGTGGCGGTGATCAACGCCGACGATGCCTACGGCCGCTGGTTCGAGCAGCACTTTGTCGGTCGCCCGCAGCGTTGCCGCGTGCTGCGCTATGGGTTGGAACACTCGGCGGACGTGACCGCGCGCGAGATCCGCGCCGGTGCACAGGGCAGCCAGTTCACCCTGGTCGCCCTGACCGGCGAAGCCCGCGTGGTGCTGGGCCTGCCGGGTCGCCACAACGTCAGCAATGCGCTGGCCGCCGCCAGCCTGGCGCTGGCGGCCGGTGTCGATCTGGCGCTGATTGCGGCCGGTCTGGCCGAGGCGCAGCCGGTACCGGGACGCCAGATTGCCCATCAGCTGCGCAACGGCGCGGTGCTGGTGGACGACAGCTACAACGCCAATCCCGGCTCGCTGGCTGCGGCCATCGATGCCCTGGCCGCTGCCCCGGAAGAGGGCTGGCTGGTGCTGGGTGACATGCGCGAGCTGGGCCCGGACGCCGAGGCGCTGCATGCGCAGGCCGGGATCCGCGCACGCGCCGCCGGCCTGAAGCGCCTGTACGCGCTGGGCCCGCTCAGTGCCGCCGCCGCCACCGCCTTCGGCGACGGCGGCCGTCATTTCGCCACCCACGACGCGCTGTCGCAGGCGCTGAAGGACGAGCTGCACGCCGGCGTGCGCTGCCTGGTCAAGGGTTCCCGTGGCAGCGCCATGGACACGATTGTCAAAGCGCTGCTGGCGCAAGGAGAGGAATCCCCGCATGTTGTATGAACTGGCTCGATGGTTGCAGCAGTTGGAGAGCCTGTTCGGGCTGTTCAACTACCAGACGTTCCGCGCCATCCTTGCCGCGCTGACGGCCCTGTTCCTGTCGCTGTGGCTTGGCCCGGCGATGATCCGCAAGCTCGCCCAGTTCAAGGGCGGCCAGCCGATCCGCCAGGACGGCCCGCAGACCCATTTCTCCAAGGCCGGCACGCCGACCATGGGCGGTTCGCTGATCCTGCTCACCATCACCCTGTCGGTGCTGATGTGGGCCGACCTGCGCAACCGCTACGTGTGGCTGGTGCTGGCGGTGATGCTGTGCTTCGGCGCCATCGGCTGGTATGACGACTGGATCAAGATCGTCCGCCGTGACCCGAACGGCCTGAAGTCGCGCTGGAAGTACCTGCTGCAGTCGATCTTCGGCCTGGCCGCGGGCCTGTTCCTGTTCTACACGGCCGACGTGCCGGCAGCGCTGACCTTCTACATCCCGATGTTCAAGTCGGTCGCGCTGCCGCTGGCCGGCATCGGCTTCGTGGCCATCGCCTACTTCTGGATCGTCGGCTTCTCCAACGCGGTGAACCTGACCGACGGCCTGGACGGCCTGGCAATCATGCCGACCGTGCTGGTGGCCTGCGCGCTGGGCGTGTTCGCCTATGCCTCGGGCAACGTGGTGTTCGCCAACTACCTGCAGATCCCGCAGATCCCGGGCGCCGGCGAGCTGGTCATCATCTGCGCGGCCATCGCCGGAGCCGGCCTGGGCTTCCTGTGGTTCAACACCTATCCGGCCATGGTCTTCATGGGCGACATCGGCGCGCTGGCGCTGGGTGCGGTGCTGGGCACCATCGCGGTGATCACCCGCCAGGAACTGGTGCTGGTGATCATGGGCGGCGTGTTCGTCATCGAAACCCTGTCGGTGATGATCCAGGTCGCCTCGTTCAAGCTGACCGGCAAGCGCGTGTTCCGCATGGCGCCGATCCACCACCATTTCGAACTGAAGGGCTGGCCGGAGCCGCGCGTGATCGTGCGCTTCTGGATCATCTCCGTCGTGCTCGTGCTGATCGGCCTGGCCACGTTGAAGGTGCGCTGAGATGAACGACCTGTCCCGCCAGGCAACACGCCTTGAAGCCATCGAAGGCAGCTACGACAAGTGGCTGCTGGGCGCGATCATCGCGCTCACCGGCGTGGGCGTGGTGATGGTGGCGTCCAGCTCGATCGCCTTGATGAGCAGCCCGTTCTACTACCTCAACCGCCACCTGATCTTCCTGGCGGTGGGTATCGTGCTGGCGGTCATCGCCGCCCGCACCGAGCTGAAGTCCATCGAGCAGTACAACCAGATGCTGCTGCTGGGCTGCTTCGTGCTGCTGCTGGCGGTGTTCGCGCCGGGCCTGGGCAGCACGGTCAACGGCGCACGCCGCTGGATCAACCTGGGCATCTCCAAGTTCCAGACGGTCGAGGCGGTGAAGGTGCTGTACATCGTCTGGCTGTCCAGCTACCTGGTGCGCTTCCGCGACGAGGTCAATGCGACCTGGCCGGCGATGCTCAAGCCGCTGGGCGTGGCCGGTGCGCTGGTGGTGCTGCTGCTGCTGCAGCCGGACTTTGGTTCTTCGACCCTGCTGCTGGCGATCACCGCCGGCATGCTGGTGCTGGGCGGGGTGAACATGCCGCGCATGTCGATGCCGGTGGTCATCGGCCTGGTCGGCATGAGCGCGCTGGCGATCATCGAGCCGTACCGCATGCGCCGCATCACCTCGTTCCTGGACCCGTGGGCCGACCAGCAGGGCGACGGCTACCAGCTGTCCAACGCGCTGATGGCGGTGGGCCGTGGCGAGTGGACCGGCGTCGGCCTGGGCAATTCGGTGCAGAAGCTCTACTACCTGCCGGAAGCGCATACCGACTTCATCTTCTCGGTCACCGCTGAGGAATTCGGTTTCCTGGGTACCTGCGTGATCGTGGCGCTGTACGCGCTGCTGGTCGGCCGTACCTTCTGGCTGGGCATGCGCTGCGTGGAAATGAAGCGCCACTTCTCCGGCTACATCGCCTTCGGCATCGGCCTGTGGATCAGCATGCAGACCTTCGTTTCGATCGGCGTGAACCTGGGTATCCTGCCGACCAAGGGCCTGACTCTGCCGCTGATCTCCTCCGGCGGCTCGTCGGTGCTGATGACCTGCGTGGCGATGGGCCTGCTGCTGCGCGTGTCCTATGAGCTCAAGCGCGCCGAGCGTCGCCAGGCCGTGCGCATCGGTGGCGCCGAAGAAACGGCTGCCGAGCCGATGGACGCCGCCGCCACGCCGGTGGCCGCCAGCGTGCCGGCGAGCGCCGAGCCGACGGCTGCCGCTGCGGCGAACGCAGCGCGCGGCACCAGCCGCCTGCAGTCGCGCATCGAACCGACCTTCGGGAGGCTGTCATGAGTGCAGCCAACGAGAAGGTGCGCCCGGTGATGATCCTGGCCGGTGGTACCGGCGGTCACATCTTCCCCGGCCTGGCCGTGGCCCGCGTGCTGCGCGAGCGTGGCGTGCCGGTCACCTGGATGGGCGCCGAAGGCGCGATGGAAACCCGCCTGGTGCCGCAGCACGACATCGCCATCGACACGCTGGCGATCACCGGCCTGCGCGGCAAGGGCAAGCTGGCGCTGCTGGCGGCGCCATGGCGGCTGATGCGCGCGCTGCGCGCGGCCGGCATGATCATCCGCAAGCGCCAGCCGCGTGCGGTGGTGGCCTTCGGTGGCTTCGCCTCCGGCCCGGGTGGCATGGCCACGCGCCTGCATGGCCTGCCGCTGATCGTGCATGAGCAGAACCGTGCACCGGGCCTGACCAACCGCATCCTGTCGCGCTATGCGCGCCGGCTGCTGACCGGCTTCCCGGGCACCTTCGCCCAGCGCGAGGAGTTCGTCGGCAACCCGGTGCGTGCGGAGATCGCTGCCATCGCTCCGCCGGAACAGCGCTTCGCCGACCGCAACGGCCCGCTGCGCGTGCTGGTGGTGGGCGGCAGCCAGGGTGCGCGCGCACTCAATGCCGGCGTGCCGCAGGCGATTGCCGCGCTGGGTGCCGGCGTGCCGGTCCAGGTGCGCCACCAGAGCGGCGAGAAAATGCATGCCGAGGCGGTCGAGGCGTATGCCAAGGCCGGCGTGCAGGCGGAAATCACCCCGTTCATCGCGGACATGGCCGAGGCCTTCGCCTGGGCCGATCTGGTCGTGTGCCGCTCCGGTGCGTCGACCCTGGCCGAGCTGTGCGCAGCCGGCGTCGGCAGCGTGCTGGTGCCATTCCCCGCTGCCGTCGACGATCACCAGACCCGCAATGCGGAGTACCTGGTCGAGCGCGGCGCGGCGGTGTTGCTGAAGCAGGACGGAACGCTGGCCAACGGCATTGCCGCACTGCTGCGCGATCTGTCCGAAAATCCCGCCCGCCGCATGCAGATGGCGCAAGCCGCGCGTGCCCTGGCCAAGGTCGATGCCGCCGAGCGCATCGCCGATATCATTCTCGAGGAAGCTGTATGAATAAGGCATGCCACCGCGCCTGCCCTGCGCGAGGCCGCGCATGATCCGTCGCCTGCACGACACCAACGACCTGGTGCGCGCGTTCCCGCGCGTGCATTTCGTCGGCATCGGTGGCACCGGCATGAGTGGCATCGCCGAAGTGATGCTGACGCTGGGCTACGAAGTGTCCGGCTCGGACAACGCCGACAACGTAGCGACCCGCCGCCTGGCCAGCCTGGGTGCGCGCATCATGCGCGGCCACTCGGCAGCCAATGTGCTGGGCACCGACTGCGTGGTGGTCTCCAGCGCCATCCGCGAGGACAACCCGGAGCTGATGGAAGCGCGCAGCCAGCGCATTCCGATCATGCCGCGCGCGGCGATGCTGGCCGAGCTGATGCGCTTCCGCCGCGGCATCGCCGTGGCCGGTACCCATGGCAAGACCACCACCACCAGCCTGACCGCGGCGGTGCTGAGCGAAGGTGGCCTGGACCCGACGTTCGTGATCGGTGGCCAGCTGCTGGCTGCCGGTGCCAACGCCAAGCTGGGCGGTGGGCAGTGGCTGGTGGCCGAGGCCGACGAAAGCGATGGCAGCTTCCTGCGCCTGAACCCGCTGATGTCGATCATCACCAACATCGATGCGGACCACCTGGAGAACTACGGCAACGACTTTGCCCGCGTGCAGGCGGCGTTCGCCGAATTCCTGCAGCGCCTGCCGTTCTACGGCCTGGCGGTGCTGTGCATCGACGATCCGGAAGTGGCCGCGCTGGCTGCCAGGACCCCGCGCCACGTGATGAGCTACGGCATGAGCCCGCAGGCCGACGTGCGCGCCGAGAACGTGGTGCAGGAAGGATCGCGCATGCGCTTCACGCTGCGCCTGCCGCAGGGCACCAGCCAGGAAGTGGTGCTGGCGCTGCCGGGCAGGCACAACGTACTCAACGCGCTGGCCGCCGCCGCGGTGGGCTGGCAGCTGGGCGTGGCACCGGACGCCATCGCGCGCGCGCTGGAAGGCTTCGCCGGTGTCGGCCGCCGCTTCAATGACCTGGGCGAAGTGACCACCGCCAGCGGTGCCAAGGTGCGCATCATCGACGACTACGGCCATCACCCGAGCGAGCTGGAGGCGGTGTTCGCCGCCGCCCGCGGCGGCTGGGCTGACAAGCGCCTGGTGGTGGCCTTCCAGCCGCACCGCTACAGCCGCACCCGTGACCAGTTCGACAAGTTTGCCGCGGTGCTGTCCAGCGTCGACGCGCTGGTGCTGAGCGAGGTCTATCCGGCCGGTGAGGAACCCATTGCCGGTGCCGACTCGCATGCGCTGGCCCGCGCCATCCGCGCGCGTGGCCGCAGCGAGCCGGTGGTGGTGGGCAAGGCCGCCGAGCTGGCCAGCGTGCTGCCGGACGTGCTGCAGGACGGTGACCTGCTGCTGATGATGGGGGCCGGCGATATCGGTGCCGTGGCCGCCCATATCGCGGTGGAAGGCTTCCAGGCGGAGGGCCAGGCGTGAGCGCGCTGACTTTCCCGCCGCTGCGCGTGACCGACCCGGCCGTGTTCGGCCGCGTCGCCGTGCTGCTCGGCGGCAGTTCCAGCGAACGCGAGGTGTCGCTGGATTCGGGCCGCAACGTGCTCGAAGCCCTGCAGTCGCGCGGCGTCGATGCGTTCGCCGTCGATGGCATTCCGGCGCTGGCCAGCGCGCTCGCCGCCGGTGGCATCGACCGCGTGTTCAACATCCTGCATGGCCACAACGGTGGCGGTGAGGACGGCATCGTGCAGGGCCTGATGGACGCCTTCGGCGTGCCGTACACCGGCTCGGACGTGCTGGGTTCGGCGCTGAGCATGGACAAGATCCGCACCAAGCAGGTGTGGCTGTCGCTGGGCCTGCCAACGCCGCAGTACCGGAAGGTCGACGCGTCGAACGTGCATGCGCTGGCCGCCGAGCTGGGCCTGCCGGTGGTGGTGAAGCCGGCCAACGAAGGCTCCAGCGTGGGCATCAGCCGGGTCACCGACGAGGCCGGCCTGGACGAGGCCGTGGCCCTGGCCGCGCGCTACGACGGCCAGTTGCTGATGGAACAGATGGTGGTGGGCGATGAGCTGACCGTGGCCATCCTTGGCGACGTTGCCCTGCCGTCGATCCGCATCGTGCCCAAGGGCCAGTGGTACGACTACAACGCCAAGTACATCGCCGAGGACACCCAGTACCTGTGCCCGGGCCTGGACGGTAGCGACGAAGACGAGATCCGCCGCATCGCGCTGGCCGCATTCCGCGCCGCCGGCTGCCGTGGCTGGGGCCGCGTGGACGTGATGCGTGACCGCGCCAGCGGCCGTTTCTTCCTGCTGGAAGTGAACACCGCGCCGGGCATGACCAGCCATTCGCTGGTACCCAAGGCGGCCCGCCAGGCCGGCATCGGTTTCGAGGAAGTGGTGTGGCGCGTGCTGGAACAGACCCTGGAGGCCACGCACGCATGAACGCGCTGCTGCGCATCTTCGTCTGGCTGTTGGCACTGTCGGTGGTTGCACTGCCGGTGGTGGCCGTGGTCAATGGCTGGGTCGGCGCCGAGCGCTGGCCGCTGGCGAAGCTGCGCGTGCATGGCGAGTTCAAGCGGGTACCGGCCGAGCAGCTGCAGCAGGTGCTGCTGCCGTACGCGCGCGCCGGGTTCTTCGCGGTCAAGCTGCAGGATGCGCAGGACGCGCTGGAAAAGCTGCCGTGGGTGGAAAGCGCGCAGGTACGCAAGCAGTGGCCGGACGTGCTGGAAGTGACCCTGGTCGAGCACAAGCCGTTCGCACGCTGGGGCAACGACCGCCTGGTCTCCGAGCAGGGCAAGCTGTTCCCCACGCCGAAGAAGCTGTCCGACCTGGAACTGCCGGAGCTGGATGGCCCGGACAGCCAGACCCAGGAAGTGATGAAGCTGTACAGCGACTCGCGTGCCTTGTTCGCACCGGCCGGCGTCGACGTGCGCCGGGTGACGATGGATGCACGCGGCAGCTGGTCGCTGGTGCTGAGCAACGGCACCGAAGTGGTGGTCGGCCGTGACGACGCGCGCTCGCGCATGCAGCGCTTCGTCAAGGTGCTGCCGCAGCTCAACCGCCAGGACGCGCCGATCGAGCGCGCCGACCTCCGTTACACCAATGGTTTCACGCTGAGCTGGGGTACCCCGGCCACGCCGGCGAAAACGCCGGCGACCCCGGCCAGAAGCACGCAGGAAAGGACATGAATCGCAAGGGTGACAAATCGCTGATCGTTGGCCTGGACATCGGCACCTCCAAGGTGGTGGCGCTGGTGGGCGAGTATTCGCCGGGCAACCCGATCGAAGTGATCGGCATCGGCTCGCACGAATCGCGCGGGCTGAAGCGTGGCGTGGTGGTGGACATCGAATCGACCGTGCAGTCGATCCAGCGTGCGGTGGAAGAAGCCGAGCTGATGGCCGGCTGCGAGATCCGTTCGGTGTACGCCTCGATCTCCGGCAACCACGTGCAGTGCAAGAACTCGCCGGGCATCGTGCCGATCCGCGACGGTGAAGTGACCTGGGGCGACCTAGATCGCGTGCTCGACGCAGCCAAGGCGGTGGCGATCCCGGCCGACCAGAAGATCCTGCACGCGATTCCGCGCGAGTACGTGCTGGACGATTCGCAGGAGGGCATCCGCAACCCGGTCGGCATGACCGGCGTGCGCCTGGAGGTACATGCGCACCTGGTGGTGTGCGCGCAGTCGGCGGCGGCCAACATCAGCAAGTGCGTGCAGCGCTGCGGCCTGCAGGTGGACGACCTGGTGCTGTCCTCGCTGGCCTCCAGCGTGGCGGTGCTGACCGCCGACGAGCGCGAGCTGGGCGTGGTGCTGGTCGACATGGGCGCCGGTACTACCGACATCGCGGTGTTCGTGCAGGGCGCGATCTGCCACACCGCCTCGCTGCCGATCGCCGGCGACCACGTGACCAACGATATCGCGCACATGCTGCGCACGCCGACCCCGGAAGCCGAGCAGATCAAGGTGCGCTATGCCTGCGCCCTGGCCCAGCTGGCCACGGCCGAGGAGAGCATCCAGGTGCCGTCGGTCGGCGACCGCCCGCCGCGCCGCATGCCGCGCCATTCGCTGGCGCAGGCCGTGCAGGGTCGCTACGAGGAGATCTTCGAGATGGTGCAGGCCGAACTGCGCCGCTCCGGCTTCGAGGAACTGGTGCGCGCCGGCATGGTGCTGACCGGGGGCGCATCGAAGATGGAAGGCGTGGTCGAACTGGCCGAGGAAATGCTGCAGATGCCGGTGCGCGTGGGCATCCCGCAGCACGTCACCGGCCTGGGCGAAGTGGTCGGCAACCCGGTGCACGCCACCGGCGTGGGCCTGCTGCTGATGGGCAGCCAGATCGAGCACCCGCGGCGGCCGTCGCTGCCGACCGGGCGCGCTGGAAGCATGTTCAAGAAGCTCAAGACCTGGTTCCGCGGCGAGTTCTGACGCGGAACCCGTAACTCCGGGCCCGGCCCGGCGCAACACCCGCAGTACCCGCATCACAACGCAACAACGCACTACACAACCCACACAGCCGCAACGGCAACATGACACGCGAAGGCAGGAGGCCCGACCGTCCATGCCACCGACAAGCGGATACAACGAGGACACGGACATGGCGCATTTTGAACTGATCGAAAAGATGGCACCCAATGCGGTGATCAAGGTGGTTGGCGTGGGCGGCGGCGGCGGCAATGCCGTGGCGCACATGGTCAACTCGGCGGTGGACGGCGTGGAGTTCATCACCGCCAACACCGACTCGCAGGCCATCAAGAATTGTGGTGCCAAGCTGCAGCTGCAGCTGGGTACCAACGTGACCAAGGGCCTGGGCGCAGGCGCGAACCCGGAAGTCGGCCGCCAGGCCGCGCTGGAAGACCGTGAGCGCATCATGGACGCGCTGCAGGGCGCGGACATGGTGTTCATCACCGCCGGCATGGGCGGCGGCACCGGCACCGGCGCTGCGCCGGTGGTGGCGCAGCTGGCCAAGGAAATGGGCATCCTGACCGTGGCCGTGGTCACCAAGCCGTTCCCGTTCGAAGGCCGTCGCCGCATGCAGGTGGCGCTGAAGGGCATCGAGGAACTGAGCCAGCACTGCGACTCGCTGATCACGATCCCGAACGAGAAGCTGATCACCGTGCTGGGTCGCAACGCGACCATGATCCAGGCCTTCCGCGCCGCCAATGACGTGCTGCAGGGCGCCGTGCAGGGCATCGCCGACCTCATCGTGCGTCCGGGCCTGATCAACGTCGACTTCGCCGACGTGCGCACCGTCATGTCCGAAATGGGCCTGGCGATGATGGGTACCGGCACTGCACGGGGCGATGACCGCGCCCAGGCCGCTGCCGAATCGGCAATCCAGAACCCGCTGCTGGACGATGTGAACCTGGCCGGTGCCAACGGCATCCTGGTCAACATCACCGCCGGCGCCGACTTCACCATGGCCGAGTTCGACGAGATCGGCCGCACCATCGACGGCTTCGCTTCGGAAGACGCCACCGTCGTGGTCGGCACCGTGCTGGACCCGGACATGCAGGACGAAGTGCGCGTGACCGTGGTGGCCACTGGCCTGAACCGCGTATCGGCCAGCAAGACCCAGCGTCCGGGCGAGCGTGCACCGATCAAGCTGGTCCGCAACGCCACCACCGGCCAGCCGGAGTTCGGCGAGTTCGACAACGGCGGCGACGCCGTGTCCAAGGCCGTGGGCGGCATGGGCCTGGGCCTGCGTCGCGCCAGCAGCGATACCGCGGCGGCTTCCGCCCCGTCGGCCCCGGCGGCTTCGGCCCCGGCAGCGGCGGAACTGCCGAACGACTACCTGGACATCCCGGCCTTCCTGCGCCGCCAGGCGGACTAAGCGGGGCGGCCCGGGGTTGTCCTCCCCGGGTTGCGCCACCATGTCCTGAAAATGCGGGCGCCGGGCCAGGATGGGCCCGGCCGCCCTGCTTCACGCGCTTTCCCAGCGGCGTGCCGGTGTGTCCTGCCGGTGGCTGTCACTGGCGTTTCAGCCAGGGTAGGGGAGTGCGCGTGTTAATCTAATGTGTCACTTCCGGTCCATCCCCATGATCCAGCAACGCACCCTCAAGAACACGATCCGCGCCACCGGCGTTGGCCTGCATAGTGGTGACAAGGTCTACATGACCCTGCGCCCGGCACCGGTCAACCATGGCATCGTGTTCCGCCGCGTGGACCTGGACCCGGTGGTGGAAGTGCCGGCCAAGGCCGAACTGGTCACCGAAGTGACCCTGTGCACCGGCCTGACCTGCAACGACGCCAAGATCCAGACCGTCGAACACCTGATGTCGGCGCTGGCCGGCCTGGGTGTGGACAACATCATCGTCGAACTGTCCTCGGCCGAGCTGCCGATCATGGACGGTTCGTCCGGTCCGTTCGTGTTCCTGCTGCAGTCGGCCGGCATCGTGGAACAGGATGCGCCCAAGCGCTTCATCCGCGTGCTGAAGACTGTGGAAGTGACCGAGGGCGACAAGGTGGCCCGCTTCACCCCGTACGAGGGTTACAAGCTGGGCTTCACCATCCAGTTCGACCACCCGATGATTCCGGCCAAGCAGTCGCGCCAGGAAATCGAGTTCTCGACGCTGGCCTACACCAAGGAAATCTCCCGCGCGCGCACCTTTGGTTTCATGCGCGACCTGGAGTACATGCGCGAGCGCAACCTGGGCCTGGGCGGTTCGATGGACAACGCCATCGTGCTGGACGAGTTCCGCGTGCTCAACGAAGACGGCCTGCGCTACGCCGACGAATTCGTGCGCCACAAGATCCTTGACGCCATCGGCGACCTCTATCTGGCCGGTGGCCAGGTGTTGGGTGCCTACGAAGGCTTCAAGTCCGGCCACGCGCTCAACAACAAGCTGGTGCGGGCCCTGATGGCCGATGCCAGTTCCTGGGAATGGGTCAGCTTCGACTCGCCGGCCACCCCGGATCCGGTGGAATACGGCACCCCGGCGTATGCCTGATTCCATAGGCTGTTGAATTTAAAGATAAAAACGCCGCCTTCCTGGGCGGCGTTCTTGTTTCCGCCGTCGCCGACGCATTCAGCGTGCTTGAAAGACGTCAAGGCTGGTTCAAGGTCACGGTTTTGTGAACCTGTTGGATCAGAAGCCTGAATTTAACGCAGTTTTAACAACAATCTAACGACAGGCCCCCGGATGGCCGCTAGGATGCGACCCGGCCCCCGAAATGTTTCACGCCGTGGTGACACGCGCGACGGGGAGCGGAGCCGGATGCTCCGTTGCCATCAGGACCGTTTCTTCGGCTTCGAAGGAACGTCCTGCAGGCAAGCCAAGGCGTCGCGTAGCCCTTTGTGCGTGGCGGCTGAAACTGCGTGGGGTCCATTCCGGTTGTCGAGCGCTGGGGAGCGCGTGGGAGTGGGAGACGCAGTCTTGATGGTCACCCTGGTGGCCTTCAGCCCGATGGAACGGGCCGCGTCGAGCAGCTGGGCTTCGGCAAGCCGCAACTTGGCATGCCAGACCGGGGACTCGACGAGAAAAACGAGGTGTTCCCCGTCCACATTGGCCAGCCGGCAACGGCTGCGCAGAGGTGGCGGCAACTGGGGGCGCAACTGACGGTCCAGCGCGTCGAGCCACAAGGCACGCCGCAGCGGGTTCCCGCTTTTGTCCGCCATTACCGCATCCAGCGCCGGTTTCGGTGCCGACGCGGGGCGAACGCTGGATTTCGGCTCAGACATGAAAACTCACTGATGGCATTCAAAAAGATCGTAATCAAAACGCGTGAAGGACAGGCCAAATCGTCGCCGATCACGCGTTTGCGGTTCTATTTCGAGGACCGCCCCCGCGCCCTGCTGGGCAGCGTGCTCGGGGTAGGCTGCATTATCGGCCTTGCTGGCGGCATTGGCGCCAGCGCGCTGAATGATTCCCGGCTGCAGGCCAAGGTCGAGCGCCAGGATGCGGAGCTGGCCAAGGTCAAGCGCGATGCGCAGACCCAGGTCAATGCGCTGGCGGCTCGCCTCGGCGAGCTGCAGGCCCAGGCGACCCGCCTCAACGCCCTCGGCGAACGGCTGACCCAGATGGGCAAGCTGGAGGACGGCGAGTTCGACTTCAACGAGACCCCCGGCCTCGGTGACGGTGACGCAGGCGGCCCGACCAGCGACATCCCGGTCAAGGACGTCAACGCCGACTTACAGGTGCTGGAGCAGCGCTTCGCTGCTTCAGGCCGCCAGTTGTCGGTGATGGAATCGCTGATGTTCGACCACCAGCTGCAGCAGAACGCCGTGCCCTCGCGCATGCCGATCCGCAACAGCTACGTGACCTCCGGTTTCGGCACCCGTGCCGACCCGTTCGGCCGCGGTGCCGCCACCCACAAGGGCATGGACTTCCACGCAAAGGTCGGTGACCCGGTGATGGCCGTGGCCGAGGGCGTGGTCAGCTTCGCCAACGTGAAGGGCGGCTACGGCAATGTCGTCGATGTCGACCATGGCAATGGCTATGTCACCCGCTACGCGCACAATTCGCGCCTGGTGGTGAAGGCCGGTGACCTGGTCCGTGCCGGCCAGGAAGTGGCCAAGGCCGGTTCCACCGGTCGTTCGACCGGCGCCCACGTGCACTTCGAAGTGTGGGAGAACGGCAACGTGGTCAACCCGCGCAAATTCCTTGGCGACGGCGGCAACACGCCGGTCGGCCGCGTCAGCCGCGGCTGATGCCACATTGGGGTGCCGGCTGCCGTCGGCACTACCGCCCCCGGAGTACGGGGGCAGCGCCGTAGGCGCGGGGGTGTGGAGGCGAGGTGAGCGGGGCCCGCGGTTCGCGCAGCGAAGCGTGGGAGCGCCAGCGCGTATGCGCTGACGCGTACCCGGCCAGCGGCCGGCACTACCGGGAATGTTCGGATGCCATTGCCGCCAAAGGGTTGAAACCCCTTGGGGCCGTCCCAAGCTACAATGGGTGTTGCCATCGACAGGGCGCCAGGCGCCCTGTTTCGTTTGCGGCGGACGGATCCCCAGGGGGAGGCCGGGCGTCGTGTCCATCCAACCCGGTTCCTTCAATGATCAACAGCCTGCTTACCCGCGTATTTGGCAGTCGTAACGAACGACAGCTGCGCCAGCTCAACCGCATCGTCGCCAAGATCAATGCGCTGGAGCCGGAGATCGAGAAGCTGTCCGACGAGCAGCTTCAGGCCAAGACGCCGGAGTTCAAGCAGCGCATTGCTGGCGGTGAAGCCCTGGACAAGGTGCTGCCGGAAGCGTTCGCGGTCTGCCGCGAAGCCGGTCGCCGCGTGCTGGGCATGCGCCACTACGACGTGCAGCTGATCGGCGGCATGGTGCTTCACCTGGGCAAGATCGCAGAAATGCGCACCGGTGAAGGCAAGACCCTGGTGGCGACCCTGCCGGTGTACCTCAACGCGCTGGAAGGCAAGGGCGTGCACGTGGTCACCGTGAACGACTACCTGGCCCGCCGCGACGCCGCGCAGATGGGCAAGCTGTACAACTGGCTGGGCCTGAGCGTGGGCGTGGTGTACCCGGGCATGCCGCACAGCGACAAGCGCGAAGCCTACGCTGCGGACATCACCTACGGCACCAACAACGAATTCGGTTTCGACTACCTGCGCGACAACATGGCGCTGTCCAAGGCCGACCGCTACCAGCGCGGCCTGCACTACGCCATCGTCGACGAAGTCGACTCCATCCTGATCGACGAAGCGCGCACCCCGCTGATCATCTCCGGTCCGGCGGATGATTCCCCGGAGCTGTACATCCGCGTCAACCGTGTCGTGCCGCACCTGGTCAAGCAGGAAGCGGAAGACGGCGAAGGCGATTTCTGGGTCGACGAGAAGGGCAAGCAGGTGCACCTGTCCGAAGCGGGCATGGAGCACGCCGAGCAGCTGCTGGTCGAGGCCGGCATCCTCGATGGCGAGACCGAAGGCCTGTACGCGGCGCAGAACCTGACCGTGGTGCACCACCTCAACGCCGCCCTGCGCGCGCACGCGATCTACCAGCGTGACGTGGACTACATCGTGCGCGATGGCGAAGTGGTCATCGTCGACGAATTCACCGGCCGTACCCTGGCCGGCCGCCGCTGGTCCGATGGCCTGCACCAGGCGGTGGAAGCGAAGGAAGGCGTGCCGGTGCAGCGCGAGAACCAGACGCTGGCGAGCATCACCTTCCAGAACCTGTTCCGCATGTACAAGAAGCTGTCCGGCATGACCGGTACGGCCGATACCGAAGCGTTCGAGTTCCAGAGCATCTATGGCCTGGAAGTGGTGGTGATCCCGACCAACCGCCCGACCATCCGCAAGGACAGCCCGGACCAGGTGTTCCTCAACCGCAAGGGCAAGTTCAATGCGGTGCTGGCCGACATCGAAGAGTGCGCCAAGCGCGGCCAGCCGGTGCTGGTGGGTACCACCTCGATCGAAACCTCGGAAATGCTGTCCGAGCACCTGAGCAAGGCCGGCGTGAAGCACGAAGTGCTCAACGCCAAGCAGCATGACCGCGAAGCGACCATCGTCGCCAACGCGGGCCGCCCGGCGGCGGTGACCATCGCCACCAACATGGCCGGTCGTGGTACCGACATCGTGCTGGGCGGCTCGCTGGAAGCCGAGATCCACGCTCTGGGCGAGGACGCAACCGACGAGCAGAAGGCGGCGGTCAAGGCCGAATGGCAGAAGCGCCACGATGCAGTGAAGGCCGCTGGCGGCCTGCATATCGTCGGCACCGAGCGCCACGAGTCGCGTCGTATCGACAACCAGCTGCGCGGCCGTTCGGGCCGCCAGGGTGACCCGGGTTCGTCCCGTTTCTACCTGTCGCTGGAAGACAACCTGATGCGCATCTTCGCCTCCGACTGGGTGCAGAAGGCCATGCGCATGATGGGCATGAAGGAAGACGACGTCATCGAGGACCGCCTGGTCAGCCGCCAGATCGAAAAGGCGCAGCGCAAGGTCGAGGCCCACAACTTTGACATCCGCAAGAACCTGCTGGACTTCGACGACGTCAACAACGATCAGCGCAAGGTGATCTACGCCCAGCGCGACGAGCTGCTGGACGCCGAATCGGTGAAGGACAACGTCGACGGCATCCGTGACGACGTGATCTTCGACATCGTTGCGCGCTTCGTGCCGCCGAACTCGATCGACGAGCAGTGGGACCTGCGTGGCCTGGAAGCGACCCTGGAGTCGGACTTCGGCCTGCAGATGTCGCTGACCGACCTGGTCAAGCAGCATGAGGAACTGGACGCCGAGGCCATCGCCAGCAAGGTCCAGGAGCGCGTCAACCAGCACTTCGCCGAGAAGGAAGCCAGCCTGGGCGAAGAGACCATGCGCGCGCTGGAGAAGCACGTGATGCTGACCGTGCTGGACCAGAGCTGGAAGGAGCACCTGGCGCGCATGGATTACCTGCGCCAGGGCATCTACCTGCGTGGTTACGCGCAGAAACAGCCCAAGCAGGAATACAAGAAGGAAGCCTTCGAGCTGTTCTCGGACATGCTGGAGAACGTCAAGCGCGAAGTGGTGACCCTGCTGGCCCGCGTGCGTATCCGCAGCGACGAGGAAGTGCAGGCCCTGGAGGCCGCCGAGCGGCAGCAGGCGCAGGCTCGCCTGAGCCAGTCGCAGTTCCAGCACCAGGATGCGGGCGGCTACAGTGCCGACGAGGAAGCCGCGCAGGTGCAGGCTGCGCAGCAGGGCGTCGCGCAGATGCAGCGCGACGAGCCGAAGATCGGCCGCAACGATCCGTGCCCGTGCGGCAGTGGCAAGAAGTACAAGCATTGCCACGGCCAGCTGAGCTGATCCCGAAGAGCCCCGCGAAAGCGGGGCTTTTCGTTTGTTGCGGGGGAGTTGCACAGGATCCGTGATTGCGCCGGCCGCACTGTTCTGGGCATGCTTCCCCCATGCCTTCCCCCACCCGATCGATCCACGTCGTGGCCGCCGTCATCACCGACGCCCGTGGCCGCGTGCTGCTCAACCGCCGTACCGAGAACCGCGACATGGCCGGCCTGTGGGAGTTCCCCGGCGGCAAGCGCGAATCCGGCGAGACCTCTGAACAGGCGCTGGCGCGTGAACTGCGCGAAGAGCTGGGCATCGAGGCCGATGTCGGCGAGTGGCTGATGGACGTGCCGCAGCGCTATCCGGACAAGCACCTGACCCTGGAAGTGCGCCATGTGCGTAGCTGGAAGGGCACCCCGCGCGGCCGCGAAGGCCAGGCGATCACCTGGGTGGCGCAGGACAAGCTGGGCCGCTATTCGATGCCGCCGGCCGACCTGCCGGTGGTGGCCGCACTGCGCCAACCGGACCGCTACCTGATCACGCCGGCGCCGGCTGACGATGCCAGCGGCGTGCAGCACTGGCATGACTGCCTGCAGCGCGCGGTCGCGGCGGGCCAGCAGCGCATCCAGCTGCGCCTGCCACCGGAACACCCGCAACGGCAGGCAATGATCGAACAGGCCGTGCGCGCGCATCGTCGCGGCGTGCAATGGCTGGTCAACCGCGATGTCGCGCTGGCACGCGCACTGGGCGTGGGTGTGCACCTGGGCAGCGAGCAGCTGCAGGACCTGCAGGAACGGCCCTTGCCGGAAGGGCAGCTTGTCGCCGCGTCCTGCCACGACCTGGAGCAGCTGCAGGCGGCGCAGCGGCTGGGCTGCGACTTCGTGGTGCTCGGCCCGGTGCAGGCCACGGCCAGCCACCCCGGGGCAGTGCCGCTGGGCTGGGAGGCCTTCGCCGCGCTGCGCGCACAGGTGTCGCTGCCGATCTACGCGTTGGGTGGGATGGTCGCCGGCCATATCGCCGAAGCCCGTCGCCACGGTGGGCAGGGTATCGCTGCGATTGGCGGGTTGTGGCCGGCGTGAGCCCTCCCGGTCACAACGTGATCCAGAAACACCCGTATTGACGCCGCAACCCCAGCACCGTCGAAGCGCGCGACACGCTGCCGGGCAGGGTCTGTTCCAGGCGCAGGCCGACCGGATGCCGCACGGCCGACGGCTCCGGGTCGGATACCTGCGCCGCAGGGCTCTGATCCTCATCCTGCGATTGCGGCAGCGCCTGCGAGGGATACACCGGTACCACGTCTACCAGCGGCCGCCGCGCCAGCGATTCCAGTTGACCGAGGATGCGCTGCGCACCGGCATCGGAGACCGCGCCCCACAGGTACAGCGACGACAACCGGTTCACATCGTTGCTGAGGATGCCGATGCGCAGCGCGTCCACCAGCTCGCTAAGGCGCCGTGGGCAGCGCGCCCCCAGGGTGTCGCGCCGCAGGGTGCTGCCGGTGGGCGCGGGCGGTGGCAATCGTGATCGGGCGCCGACGCTGTCGCAGGGCCGGTCGGTATACACGCTCTGGCCCTGCGCATCGGTGCAGCGGTTCAAGCGCGTGGACTGCGCATGGACAACGCTCGATGCCGAGCACAATGACAGCAGCAACAGCAGGAAGGAAAGCCGGTTCATCGACGCAGGGTAGCGCCGATCGCGGTGGCATGGCGTGCTTTCAGCCGTGCAGCAGCTTCAGCACCGACGTGGTCGGCTTGGCCAGATTCAGGGTGTAGAAGTGCAGGCCCGGCGCGCCGCCCTCGACCAGGCGCTGGCACAGCCTGGCGACCACTTCGGTACCGAACGCCCGCACCGATTCGGCGTCATCGCCATAGGCCTGCATCTTGCGGCTGATCCAGCGCGGGATCTCCGCACCGCACTGCTCGGAGAAACGGCGCAGCTGGCTGAAGTTGGCGATCGGCATGATGCCGGGCGTGATCGGTACCTGTACGCCGAGCCGGCGCACGGCATCGACGAAGTGGAAGTACGCATCCGGGTTGTAGAAATACTGGGTGATCGCCGCGTCGGCGCCGGCATCGATCTTGGCCTTGAAGTGCTTCAGGTCGGCCAATGCATCGGAGGCCTGTGGGTGGGTCTCCGGGTAGGCACCTACCTCGATGCGGAACGCATCGCCGTGTTCGGCGCGGATGAACTCGATCAGCTCGGCGGCATAGCGCATGTCGCCGGGGAAGCCCATGCCGGAGGGCAGGTCGCCGCGCAGCGCGACCAGGCGATGGCAGCCGATGGCGCGGTACAGCTTGAGCAGTTCGCGGATTTCCTGGCGGGTGCCGCCGACACACGACAGATGCGGTGCGGCCTCGAAGCCATGGTGCTGGTTGAGATGGCGCACGGTCTCGGAGGTATAGCTCAGCGTCGAGCCACCAGCGCCGAAGGTACAGGACACGTACTCGGGGCCGTAGTCCTTCAGCTTGGCTGCGGCGCGATCCAGCTGGCTGCGCTGTTCATCGGTCTTGGGCGGATAGAACTCGAAGCTGATGGCAGTCATGGCACGGGCGGCGGCGGCGGGTGTGGATCAGTATATCGCTTCATCAAGATGGATGTGCGCGAATATGTGGAAGCGTGGCCGCTGCCGGGCGCTCGCGCGGGACAGGCTGCTACAGCTCAGCGCTGACCGGGCTGGTGATGAAGCCCCACAGCAGGCGCGCCATCACCGCCGGCGAGCGTGCCTGTGCACGGGCGTACGCCCACAGTGCGTCCAGGCGCGGGCGGTCGTACAAGTGCCCGGCCAGCAGCACGGCGTGGATGCGGCGCGTGTTGCCGGTGTCCAGCAGCGGATCGCCATCGAGCAACACCAGGTCGGCGGCCCGGCCGACCTCGACGCTGCCATGCGATGCCTGCAGCTGCAGATGACGCGCTGCCTGCAGCGTGGCCGTACGCAGCACGTCGGCCTGGCTCAGCCCCGCCTGCCGCAGCCACTGCAGTTCGTCGTGGTAACGCAGTCCACCCAGTCCGGTATCGGTGCCGACCAGTACGGTCACGCCAGCCCGATGGGCGGCGCCGGTGAGCGCCAGGCCATGGGTGAAGTAGGCCTTCAGCGCCTGTTCGCCGCGCGCGCCGGGATAGCGCGCCACGGTGGCCTTCAGATCGTCGCGCCATGCCCAGCGCGAGAGCGGATCCAGGTAGGCCAGGCGCGGGTCGTCGACGAACGCCGGATCGCGCGCGCGTGCATCCTCTTCGCGGGTGACATGGGTCGGTACGAACGCCGCACCGCTGGCCTGCATCAGGTCGAACGCCTGGGCGCAGAGGGCGGGCTGGTAGTCACCCACCATGGCTTCGGCGAGCGCGGTCGGGTTCCCGTCATCGAGCGAGCCTTCGCGCCAGGCGGCGGCACTGTCCACGCAATGGCGCACGAACAGATGGCCGTGCTCGAAGCTGCGCTGGCCCGCGTGCAATGCGGCTTCCAGCGGGACCGCCCTGGGCAGGTGTCCGACCAGGGGCAGATGCAGCTGCCGCGCTTCGCTGGCCAGCCGCTGGTAGGTCTCGGCGCGAAGGCGGTTGTAGACCTTGAACGCATCGACGCCGCGTGCGCGGTACGCGTGTGCACGTTCGCCCGCTGCATCCGGCGTCAGCGCCGGGTCCTCAAAATAGAAGCTGGCGATCTGTACGAAGCGCGGTGCAACCTGCTGCCCGGCAATGGCCTGTGCGGTCCAGCGGCGCTTGTCGGCCACGCAGGCGATCAGCGGATCGGTGGCCTGTGGGCAGTCCATCATGTCGCGGGTACCGGTGATGCCGTTGGCCAGCATCAACGGAAACTGCAGTTGCGGTGACAGCTGCAGTGCATGGGTGTGCATGTCCCAGAAACCGGGCAGCAGCCAGCGTCCGCCCGCATCGAGAACCGGCAACGTGGTCTCCGGCGGGTCTTCACCGATGGCGGTGATGGTGCCGTTGCGCACGGTCACCGTGGTGGGTTCGCTGGCCTGGCCGCGGGCGATGTCCACCACGCGTGCGTTGACGATCACGTGACTGTTGCCGGGGTGGGGCAGCGGTGGTTCAGACAGCGGCCAGAGCAGGGCGGCGGTGAACAACAGGGGGGGGACCAGCAGGAGCACGGCCAGCACGCGCGGCCAGCGGCGACGACGGGCGGAGCGGGGTAGTGCATCCATGAACCGGCAATCCTTGCATGGGGTCGCCTGCAGGGTGCGCCAACATGGGTGCCGATGCCAGTGACCATCGGCATCCCGCCCTCCATGCCGCGTGGGCAGGTACCCTGTGCAGCGGATTCCCTGATCACGCCGCGCCATGTCCATCGTTCTCACCGATTTCGCCCGTCCCCGCCTGTTCCCGCGCGTACCGCGTGGCAACACGATCCAGGACTGCACTGCCGAGCAGTTCGAAGCGCACCTCAACGCGCACGCGCCGATGAAGGTACTGGACGGCTATGCGCCGTTCTGCAAACTGTTCGTCTACGAGAACTGGACCAGCACGCGCTGCCTGACCGTGCCGATCACCGAGGCCAACCGCCATCTGCTGCGCAGTGGTTACGAGGCACGCAATCGCGACGAACTGCCGGTGCTGGTGCGCTGGTTCGAGGGCGTGGAGTCGCCGCGTGCGAACTATCTGGTGGTGATCCTGTACAGCGCCGAGCAACTGGCGAAGGAAGGCTCGCCGATCGAGGCCGACTGGGGCATCGTCGGCTGTATCTATACCGCCGAGCCGGAAGAGGTGCCGATGGCGCCGATCACGATGATGCGCAATGCGCTGGGCGTGGAAGAGGGCGGTTCCGGCGTGCCGTTGGACCGCGAGGCCTACCGGCGTTCTGTCGAGTTCTGGGAGAGCAACGCGAACTGGCGGCCGTGAGCGATATTGGTCATCCACGCATCGCGTGAGTGTACGGACCGCAGTAGAGCCACGCCATGCTTGGCTGCCTGGCCTTCAGGCAGCTTTCCATTCCCACCACGGGTAGTGGTACTCGCGGTCGATGGCCTGCCAATGCTGGCCGCAGTGCATGCAGGCAACGTTGTGGCAATCGCCCCAACCATCCTCGGCCTCCTGCAACGCGAGCAGCTGCATCTGCCCTTGTTCGATCAGGCGGCGCGGATCGAAGAACGGGTAGCCGGGATTGAGCGCGCACAGGCAGCCTGCGTGTGCCTGCCAGTGACGCAGCCGTTTCAGGGCCGCCTCCAGATGCGCCTGGTTGCTGATCAGCATGCCGCCGAGGGTGATGCCGTGGCAGCTGCGTTCAATCAGGTCCACATGCGCGGCCAATGCGTCCAGCGACGGTGCACTGAACAGTCGTGCGACGATGCGGGCGGCGTCGGTGATGCGCGTCGCGTCGCGCGACAGCAGGTCCTGCAGCAGCACATCGGCCTGCGCGTCTTCCAGCCTGGGCGGCGGTGCCGCAGACCACGGCCAGCGCATCAGCGTGCCTTGCCGATGGCAGCGTAGTGGCCGGCGGTCAGGCGCAGCAGGTCGGCCGGCGCCAGTTCCACTTCCAGGCCACGGCGGCCGGCGCTGACGTGCAGCGTGGGCAACACCTGCGCGCTGGCATCCAGGAACGTGCGCAGGCGCTTCTTCTGCCCCAGCGGGCTGATGCCGCCGACCAGGTAGCCGGTCGCACGCTGCGCGGCGTCGGCGGCGGCCATCTCGCACTTCTTGCAGCCGGCCGCTTCGGCCAGCGCCTTCAGGTCCAGGTGGCCGGCCACCGGCACGATCGCCACCAGCAGTTCATGTGCTTCAGTGCTGGCCAGCAGGGTCTTGAAGACCTGGGCCGGGTCGAGGCCGAGCTTGTCGACGGCTTCGCCGCCATACGATTCGGCGTGGGCGTCGTGCACATAGCTGCGCACGGTGTGGGCGATCTTCTCGCGCTTGAGCAGGTTGATGGCCGGGGTCATGGACGCATCCTAGCGCGGGGCAGGGGCGTTGCCTTGACCGAGACTCGCGCGTCAACGCAGAACGGGCGCCCGAAGGCGCCCGTCCCGGCTGCGATCGGCTGCATCCAGCATCAGCGCGACATCGACTGCTGCGTCTGCATCTGTTCCTGGGTCTGCCGCTGCGACAGTTCGTTGTCCAGGGCCTGGCTCTGCCGCGTGCTGTCCTGCAGATTGTGGTTCACCGCCTGCGACAGGTCGACGTAGGTGCGATGCATGGCGGGATCGCCGAGCTGGCCCTGCACCGCGAACACGCCCTGGTTGTCCGGCCGCGCCAGCACGGTATCGACCTGGCTCATGCCGGCCAACTTTGACTCGTAAGCCACCTGGCCTGCGGCGTTCTCGAGCTGGCTGCGGTCATTGAACAGCGGCGACAGGCCGCCCTGGCGCCGCTGTTCTTCCAGTGCTTCCAGCTTTTCCACGACCTGCTGGTAACGCGGGTTGTCGGCGTGGCCCGGGGTGGCCATGGTCGGTTCGGCAGCCGGTGCGCGCTGCTGCGTGGCCGCATCCAGTGCGGCCAGGGTAGTGCCGCCAGCCTTGCCGTCTACGGTGAGGTGGTGATCCCGCTGGAACTGCTTGACCGCTTCCAGGGTGCCGGGACCGAAATCGCCATCGGCCACCAGCGGCTTGCCGTCCTTGCCCAGATAGCCCAGGTCGGACAGCTTCTGCTGCATGGCCTGCACCTCATCGCCCTTGCTGCCGTTGACCAGCACGCCGTTGCCCGCAGGCGTGCCCGGTGACCCGTGCGAGGGAGCATGGGTGGGGGTGATGCCGATCTGGACCATGGCCCGGTCGAAGCGCTCATCGCGGCTGGCTACGGCGGCCTGCGACTGGATGCCGTATTTGGTGGCATCGACGAAGTTCTGCACGTCGCCGCGCGTCGGCGGATTGCCGGCCTGGACCGTGCCGCCCTGCAGCTTTTCCGCATTGCCGGCCAGATAGCTGATGAACTGCGGGCCCATGCTGCCGAACTGGTTGTCATAGTCCGCCATGGCCAACTGCAACTCCGGGTTGGCGGCGATGGCATCGGCCGCGGCCGGATTGGTTGCACGCACCTTGGCGATGGCCTGATCGACACGCTCGATGGCGCTGTCCAGCTTGGCGTTGGTGAGCTCGTCCATCCTGGCCTGCGGAATGGCCTGCAACTTGGCGTCGAGCGCCGCCAGCTGCTGGGTGCTCAAGCCGCCCTGCTGGGACAACAGTGCGATGTCACCATCGGTGAAGCCGTTGTCGCGCAGGAAGCGCCTGGCCTGCGGATTGCCGCCGACATCGAACTGCACCAGCCCGAACGAATAGGTGCTTGCGCCTTTCTGTGCGTATGAGAAGTGGTCCAGGTGGCGGGTGTCGCCGCCCAGCTCGGTGTTGAGGAACAGCGTGGACAGCTGTTCGCGCGTAAGGGTGGAATCCGTTGCCATGGTCATCGTCCTTCAATGAGAGAAAAGCGCCGGGCGTGCCCGGCGATTGTCAGCCGGCGCAGTGCTGCTGGGTGAAGCCGAGCAGCTGGCGGATAGCCTGGGTGCCGTAAGCAGCCGGCGCCGGTTCGAGGGCGAACTGGCCAACCATCTGGTTGCTGCACAGCTGTACGGTGCGCCTGCCGGCGGAGGTTTCCTGGGTGCAGTTGGCTGCGAGCAGGGCGTTGGCACCGCCGCCCATGTTCGTGGCGGCCGTGCAGCCCAGCAGGCGACCTTCCTGGCCGTTCTCACCCAGCAGCGTGTTGAAGTTAGCCAGCTGGCTGTTGGGATCGCGCAACACCAGCAGGTCCACGCACTGCTGCTGGCCGTCAGGGGCTTCGCATGCATCCTGATCGACCAGGCCGTCACGCGTAGCGGACAGCACCTTGAGGCGATCGGCGTACACCTGCCGCAGGCACTGTGCATCGGTGCACAGGTCGCGGGTGTGCTCCTGCCAGCGCTGCTGTTCGGCGTGCAGCTTGCTCTGCCCTGCTGCATCGAGCGTGGCCTGTGCGGCAGTGACCGCCTTGCCCATGTCCGCATCCAGGCCGGTCAGGGTCGGGTCCTTGCAGACCAGGGTCTGTGCCGGCGACGCTGCATCGGCGCAACCAGCGCTCGTGTCGGCAACCGTGGCGGGCGCGTCGGCGGCCTTGCCTGCGGGGCTGGCCTGTCCGCTGGCCGCAGCCGGAGCCGTAGCGCCGGCGTCGCCGGCAGGTGGGGTGCAGGCGGCCAGCAGGGCCACCCAGCACAGGGTCATCAGGGGCTTCATGGCCCGGTTCAGTCGTTCACGGTTGCGCGGCATGTCCTGTCCTTTGGTGTCTGCGTCCCGGCGCATGGCCTGCCGTTGGCAGCCCACGCGGGCGTAAAGCCTAGCAAGCAGCTTCTTAGTGCTCCGTGACAGGGTGCGCGGATCAGTTGCCGGGTGCCGCAACGCAGAACGGGCGCCCGAAGGCGCCCGTCCTGTCTGCATCCGTTGCCGGGGGCAGAGCCCTTTCATGCGGAAAGGGATCCGACCCGGCGTACGCCGGTAGTGCCGGCCGCTGGCCGGCACCCCACAGGCATCAGTAGCGGTAGTGGTCCGGCTTGAACGGGCCTTCCACCGGCACGCCGATGTAGTCGGCCTGTTCCTGGCTCAGGGTGGTCAGCTTCACGCCGATCTTCTCCAGGTGCAGGCGGGCCACTTCTTCGTCCAGCTTCTTCGGCAGCAGGTAGACCTTCTTCTCGTAACTGTCCTTGTTCGCCCACAGGTCGATCTGTGCCAGGGTCTGGTTGGCAAAGCTGTTGGACATCACGAAGCTCGGGTGGCCGGTGGCGCAGCCCAGGTTCACCAGGCGGCCTTCGGCCAGCAGGAAGATCGCGTTGCCGTTCGGGAAGATGTACTTGTCCACCTGCGGCTTGATGTTGACGTGCTTGATGCCCGGGTAGGACACCAGTGCGTCGACCTGGATCTCGTTGTCGAAGTGGCCGATGTTGCAGACGATGGCCTGGTCCTTCATCGCGCTCAGGTGCTCGATGCGGATGATGTCGCGGTTGCCGGTGGTGGTGACGTACAGGTCGGCACGGCCCAGGGTCGATTCGATGGTGTTGACTTCATAGCCTTCCATCGCCGCCTGCAGGGCGCAGATCGGGTCGATCTCGGTGACGATCACGCGCGCGCCGTAGGCACGCAGCGAGGCCGCGCAGCCCTTGCCGACGTCGCCGTAGCCGCAGACCACGGCCACCTTGCCGGCCAGCATCACGTCCATCGCGCGCTTCAGGCCGTCGGCCAGCGACTCGCGGCAGCCGTACAGGTTGTCGAACTTGCTCTTGGTGACCGAGTCGTTGACGTTGATCGCTGGGATCAGCAGGGTGCCGGCCTGGGCCAGCTGGTACAGGCGGTGCACGCCGGTGGTGGTCTCTTCGGAGACGCCCTTCCAGTCCTTGACCACGCGGCCCCAGTAACCCGGGCGCTCCTTGGCCACGCGCTTGAGCAGGTTCTTGATGACCTGTTCTTCGTGCGAGGCGGACGCGGTGTTGACCCAGTCGCTGCCGTTTTCCAGCTCGTAGCCCTTGTGGATCAGCAGGGTCACGTCACCGCCGTCGTCGACCACCAGTTCCGGGCCGGTCAGGGTGCCGTCGGCCAGGGTGAAGGTCAGCGCGTCCAGGGTGCAGTCCCAGTACTCTTCCAGGGTCTCGCCCTTCCAGGCGAACACCGGGGTGCCGGTGGCGGCGATGGCGGCAGCCGCGTGGTCCTGGGTCGAGAAGATGTTGCACGAGGCCCAGCGCACATCGGCGCCGATGTCCTTCAGGGTCTCGATCAGCACTGCGGTCTGGATGGTCATGTGCAGCGAGCCGGTCACGCGCACGCCCTTCAGCGGCAGCTCGGCCTGGTACTTGCGGCGGATCGACATCAGGCCCGGCATTTCGTGCTCGGCGATGTCCAGTTCCTTGCGGCCCCAGTCGGCCAGCGTGATATCGCGGATCTTGTAATCACCTTCGGTGGAGAAGGTCTTGGCAACAGCGTTCATTCGTGTGCTCCGGTTGTGGGCGAGCGGATGCTCGCATCTAGCCGGGCGCCGTTGTTACAAAGCCACCTTACCGAGCCTGGCCGGGCCTCGTGGGATCCGGTCGCAGCGCCCCTCGGCAGGGGAGAACCCCCATTATATCGCGGCCCCAGCGTGACATCGGCATGACCCAACCATCGGCAGATGGGGCCACGTGCACGGCCTGTTAAGGTCGGAGTTTTCACGCATCACACAGGTGGAACGATGAGCATGCACGCGCGCCGCACACGGCGCTGGACCGGCCTGGTCCTGTCGATGGGGCTGCTGGCGGTGGCCCCGCTGGCCTGGGCGGCCGCCTCGCAGCCAACTCCGGCGCAGGCGCAGGGCGTCAATGGCTACGAACTGCCATCGGCTGCACTGCAGGCAGTGGTCGACGCCCCGCGCGCGCCGTCGCTGTTCCTGTCGCCGCGCCGCGACGTGGCCGCGATGATGCAGATGCCGTCGCTGCCGTCGATCCAGGTGGTGGCGCAGCCGGAACTGAAGCTGGCCGGCCTGCGCATCAACCCGCGCACGTTCTCCGACAGCCGCTTCAGCTTCGGTGAGAAGCTGTGGTTGATGAACGTGGCCGATGGCAAGGAGCGGCAGATCAGTGGCCTGCCGGCCACGCTGTCGATCGCCAGTGTGATGTGGTCGCCGGACCAGAAGTGGCTGGCCTTCAACCAGGTCGACGCCGCCAGCGGCGCCAATGAACTGTGGCTGGTGGATGTGGCCGGTGGCAGCGCCCGCCGCCTGGTTGCCGGCCTGAACACGGTGATCGGCAGCGGCTACCAGTGGCTGCCGGACAGCCGCGGGCTGGTGGTGTTCACCCGCCCCGCCAACCTGGGGCCGGCCCCGGCCGCCGACGGCGTCCCGACCGGCCCTGCCGTGCAGCAGACCAGCCAGGGTGGCGGCGTGGTGTCGATCCGTACCTATCAGGACCTGCTGAAGAACGAAGCCGACGCCCGCCAGTTCGATTACTACGCGACTACCCAGCCGATGGAAGTCGGCCTGGATGGCAGTACCCGCGCGATCGGTGCGGCCGGCATCTTCATGGGCTTCTCGGTGTCGCCTGACGGCCGCTTCGTGCTGCGCCAGCCGGTGCAGCGTCCGTACTCCTACGTGGTGCCGGTAAGCAGTTTTCCGCGCCGCATTGAAGTGATCGAGCGTGCCAGCGGCAAGCTGGTGCACACCGTCGCCGTTCGCCCGCTGGTGGAAGGGCTGCCGACCGGCAACGATGCCGAAGTGACCGGCGTGCGCGACATCAGCTGGCGCGGTGATGCCGACGCCACCCTGGTCTGGGCCGAAGCGCAGGACGGCGGCGACCCGAACAGGGAGGCCAGGGTGCGCGATGCGGTGCTGATGCAGGCCGCGCCGTTCGACAAACCGCCGGTCACCCTGGCCCAGCTTGGCAGCCGCCTGGCCGGCATCAGCTGGGGCCGCGGTGACCTGGCCCTGCTGACCGAATCGTGGTGGAAGACCCGCAGGACCAAGACCTGGCTGATCGCCCCGGACAACGCCGGTGCCGAGCCGCGCCTGCTGTGGGATCGTGACGCGCAGGACCGCTATGCCGATCCGGGCCGGCCGCTGCTGGCCAGTGACGAGCGGGGTCGTTCGCTGCTGCAGACCAGCCCCGATGGCAGCAGCCTGTACCTGGCCGGTGCCGGTGCTTCGCCGGAAGGCGACCGTCCGTTCGTGGACCGCTTCGACATCGCCACGGGCAAGGCAACGCGCCTGTTCCACTCGCAGGCGCCGAGCTATTCGCTGCCGGTGGCGTTGCTGGACGACCAGGCCAGCTCGCTGCTGCTGAGCCGCGAGAGCCCGGATGAGCCGGCCAACTTCTACGTGCAGTCGCTGGCCGATGCCGGTGCTGCACCGCGCGCGCTGACCCATTTCGCGCACCCGCTGCCGCAGTTGAAGGGCGTGCAGAAGGAGCAGATCCGCTACAAGCGCAAGGATGGGGTCGACCTGACCGCGACCCTGCTGCTGCCGCCGGGCTACGACCCCAAGCGCGACGGCCCGCGGCCGCTGCTGATGTGGGCCTACCCGGGTGAGTTCAAGAGCGCGGCTGCGGCCAGCCAGGTGACCGATTCGCCGTACCGCTTCAACGCGGTCAGCTACTGGGGCCCGCAGGCGTTCCTGGCCAAGGGCTATGTGGTGCTGGCCAGCCCGTCGATGCCGATCATCGGTGAGGGCGACAAGGAGCCAAACGACACCTACATCGAACAGCTGGTGGCCAACGCGCAGGCAGCGGTGGATGAGGTGGTGCGCCGAGGCGTGACCGATCGCGATCACATCGCCATCGGCGGCCATTCCTATGGTGCGTTCATGACGGCCAACCTGCTGGCACACACCCGCCTGTTCAAGGCCGGCATCGCGCGCAGCGGTGCCTACAACCGCACGCTTACTCCGTTCGGTTTCCAGGCCGAGGAGCGCAACTACTGGCAGGCGCAGGACGTCTACCAGAAGATGGCGCCGTTCAATTACGCCGACAGGATCAAGGATCCGATCCTGTTCATCCACGGCGTGGACGACAACAACTCCGGCACGTTCCCGATCCAGAGCGAGCGCATGTTCGCCGCGGTGAAGGGCCTGGGTGGCACCGCGCGGCTGGTGATGCTGCCCAACGAATCGCATGCCTACCGGGCACGCGAATCGATCATGACCATGCTGGCCGAAAGCGAGCGCTGGCTGGAGCAGACCATCGGCCCGGCCGAGCAGGGCAAGGCGAAGAAGAAGCGCTGATACCTGCATGAGGGCGGCCCCTGTAACAGGGGCCGCCTGTGCGGCTGCGCCGCCGCCCGAGCATGGGCTCGGGCGCTACACAGTGTCACGCGCCACGACGCTTGTAGAGCCGAGCCCATGCTCGGCTGCGTCCGCCAGGGATGCGTGCAGATGAAACCATTTTTGCATCGCAGCACGCTGCCCGTTCTGGTTTAGGCTTGGGGTCTGGATCCGTTGACCGAGGCCTGTGCGTCGCCGATGAACGAGTACCGCAGCAGCATCGAGTTTGCTTCCCCCGATCTTCCGCTTCGCGATGACGTGCGCCGGCTCGGCGCACTGGTCGGCGACCTGCTGGTGGAACAGGTATCGGCCGCGTTCCTCGACGATGTCGAAGAGGTACGTACCCGCGCCATCGCCCGCCGCGAGAACCAGGCGCCGCTGTCGGAGCTGGCCGAAGGGCTGGCCGGGCGCACGCCGCAGCAGGCCGAGACCATGGTGCGGGCCTTCAGCACCTACTTCCAGGTGGTCAACATTGCCGAGCGCGTGCATCGCATCCGCCGCCGCCGTGACTACCAGCGTGCCGGTACCGCAGGGGCGCAGCCCGACGGCCTGCAGGATGCGCTGCAGCACCTGAAGGCGCAGGGCGTGGGCCTGGACGAGCTGGCGCAGTGGCTGCCGCGCATCGACATCGAACCGGTGTTTACCGCGCACCCGACCGAAGCGGTGCGCCGCGCGCTGCTGGAGAAAGAGCAGCTGATGGTGGCCAGCCTGGTCGACAACCTCGACGGCCAGCGCACGCCGGGGGAAGCGGCCGCCGATGCTGCGCGCTTCCGCATGGCGCTGACCGCGTCGTGGCAGACCACTGATTCCTCGCCGGTGCGGCCCACCGTCGATGACGAGCGCGAGCACGTCGGCTTCTATCTGGTGCAGGTGCTGTACCGCGTGATTCCGGTGCTGTACGAATCGCTGCAGCAGGCGCTGCGCGATACCTATGGTGAAGAGCTGCCACTGCCGCGCCTGCTGCGCTTCGGTACGTGGGTGGGCGGGGACATGGACGGCAACCCGAACGTGGATGCCCACACCATCCGCACTACGCTGGATGCGCAGCGGCAGGCGGTACTGGCGCGCTATCAGAAGGAACTGCTGCAGCTGGCCAGCCTGCTCAGCCAGTCCACCGAGCGGGTGGGCGTGAGCGATGCGCTGCAGGCGCGCGTGGCGCACTACCAGCAGCTGCTGCCGCAGGTACAGTCGCGCCCGCGCCATGCCGACATGCCCTACCGCCTGCTCAACGATCGCATGCGCGCGCGCCTGCAGGCCACGCTGGAAGACGGCGAGGGCGCTTACGCCGGCCCGGATGAACTGATCGACGACCTGCAGCTGATCCTCGACAGTTTGCGCGCCAATCGCGGCGAACACGCTGGCGGCTTCGCCGTGCAGCGGCTGTTGTGGCGGGTGAAGACGTTCGGCTTCCATCTGGCGCGGCTGGATGTGCGCCAGGAATCGAGCGTGCATGCGCGTGCGCTGGCCACGGTGCTGGGCAGTGACGTAGCGTGGGACGATCTCGATGCCGTGGGGCGTGCGCGCCTGCTGGCGCCGCATGCGAGTGGTGACACGCCGTTGCCGAAGGGCGACGACGAAGGCAACCAGCGGCTCGATGCGGTGTTTGCCGCGCTGGCTGATGCACGCGCACGCCATGGCGGCGATGCACTGGGCAGTTACATCATTTCGATGGCGCACGACCGCAGCGACGTGCTGGCGGTGCTGGCGCTGGCGCGGCGTGGTGGCCTGGTCGATGCCGATGGCGGCGTGCCGCTCGATATCGCGCCGCTGTTTGAAACTGTGGACGACCTAAAGCGCGGCACCGCCACGCTGCGCGACCTGCTGGAGGATCCGGTGTACCGCGCGCACCTGCGTGCACGCGATGATGTTCAGATGGTGATGCTGGGCTATTCGGACAGCAGCAAGGATGGTGGCATTGCTGCTTCGCGTTGGGGCCTTCAGCGCGCGCAGGTGGAACTGCTGGAGGTGGCGGCCGAGGCCGGCATCCGCCTGACCTTCTTCCATGGCCGGGGCGGCTCGATCAGCCGTGGTGGTGGCAAGACCACCCACGCCGTGGATGCGTCGCCACGCGGCAGCATCGATGGCCGCCTGCGGGTGACCGAGCAGGGCGAAGTGATCCATCGCAAATATGGCATCCGCGCGCTGGCCCTGCGCTCGCTGGAACAGGCCACCGGTGCGGTGCTGCGCGCCAGCCTGCGTCCGCGTGCCGCCGAGCCGCGCGAGGACGCGTGGCGGCCGGTGATGGATGCGGTGGCTGCGGCCAGCAGCGAGGTGTATCGCGCGTTCGTCGGCCAGCCCGGTTTCATGGATTACTTCCGTACCGCCACACCGATCGACGTGATCGAGCGGATGACGCTGGGTTCGCGGCCGTCGCGCCGGCTCGGCCAGGACGCAGCGCTGGGCAACCTGCGTGCGATTCCCTGGGTGTTCGCCTGGAGCCAGGCGCGTGCGGTGATTCCCGGCTGGTACGGCGTGGGCAGTGGCCTGCAGGCCGCGGTCGATGCCGGCCACGAACAGACCCTGCGCGATATGGCGCGGGACTGGCCGTTCTTCCGTACCTTCCTGGATGACATCGCGATGGTGCTGTCCAAGGGCGATATCACCATCGCCGAGCAGTTCTCGCTGTTGTCGGGTGAACTGCACGGGCGCTTCTTCCCACAGGTGCAGCGCGAACTGGAGCTCACGCGGCGCTGGCTGCTGGCGTTGATGGACCAGAAGACGCTGCTGGACCACGACGCGCGGCTGGCGCTGTCGATCCGCCTGCGCAATCCCTACGTCGATCCGATCAGCGTGCTGCAGGTGGATCTGCTGCAGCGCTGGCGGGCCAGCGGGCGCGAGGATGACGATCTGCTGCGCGCGCTGGTGGCGTGCGTGAACGGCGTTTCGCAGGGTGTGCAGAACACCGGTTGATCCGCATCCACCGGGCATGGCCCGGCGAATTCGAAAGGGTAGTGCCGGCCGCTGGCCGGCAACTGCGGCCTCGGTGGGTGCGGGGCTTGCCCCGCACGTCCTTATTCTTCCGGCGACGGCGGGTTCGACGCGAGCAGTTCCAGGTGGCGCTGTTCCATTTCCTGGCGCAGCTGGCGGCGGATCTGTGCTGCGGCCTGGCGGCGCTTTTCGTCGGACGTTGCCGGCTGCAAGGGCGGGACAGGCGTCGGCCGGCCTTCTTCATCCACTGCGACCATCGTGAAGAAGCAGCTGTTGGCGTGGCGCACGCTGCGCTTGAGGATGTCCTCAGCCACCACCTTGATGCCGATCTCCATCGATGAGGTGCCGGTGTAGTTCACCGAGGCCAGGAAGGTGACCAGCTCGCCCACCGCGATGGGCTGGCGGAACATCACCTGGTCCACCGACAGGGTGACCACGTAGCTGCCGGCATAGCGGCTGGCGCAGGCGTAGGCCACCTGGTCAAGCAGGCGCAGGATGGCGCCACCATGGACCTTGCCGGAGAAATTGGCCATTTCCGGCGACATCAGCACGGTCATGGACAGCTGGTGGGTTTTCAGTTCAGTCGACATGCGGCGATTGTATCGGCAACCGGTAGTGCCGGCCGCTGGCCGGCAACCACGCGGTTGTTCCCGGAGGCCATGAAAAAGCCGGCCAGCGGCCGGCTCTACCAGAAGCAGAAGGGCCGCTTGCGCGGCCCTTCGTGTTGCTTACTTCAGCTTCGCATCGGCGCGCAGGGCGGCGGCGCGGTCGGTCTTCTCCCAGGAGAAGGCCGTGGCGTTGACGGTCTCGCCTTCGCCGTTGAGGTAGCTGAACTCCTTCGGCTTGCGGCCGAAGTGGCCATAGGCCGCGGTCTGCTGGTACATCGGGTGGATCAGGTCCAGCATCTTGATGATGCCGTACGGGCGCAGGTCGAAGTGCTTGCGGATCAGCTTCTCGATCTTGTCGTCGCTGATCTTGCCGGTGCCGAAGGTGGTGACCGAGATCGAGGTCGGCTCAGCCACGCCGATGGCGTAGGAGACCTGCACTTCGCAACGGTCGGCCAGGCCGGCGGCAACCACGTTCTTGGCGACGTAGCGGGCCGCGTAGGCGGCCGAACGGTCGACCTTGGACGGGTCCTTGCCGGAGAAAGCACCACCACCGTGACGGGCCCAGCCGCCGTAGGTGTCGACGATGATCTTGCGGCCGGTCAGGCCGCAGTCGCCCACCGGGCCGCCGATCTCGAACTTGCCGGTCGGGTTGATGTGGAACTTGGTGCCCTTGTGCAGCCACTTGCCCGGCAGCACCGGCTTGATGATCTCTTCGCGGACGGCCTCGATGAGGTCCTTCTGCTTGATGCCCGGGGCGTGCTGGGTCGACAGGACCACGGCGTCGATGGCCGAGACCACGCCGTTTTCATAGCGCAGGGTGACCTGGCTCTTGGCGTCCGGGCGCAGCCACGACAGCGGCGAGTTCTTCTTCTTGCGGATCTTGGCCTGCTGCTCGACCAGGCGGTGCGACAGGTGGATCGCGGCCGGCATGTAGCTGTCGGTCTCGTTGGTGGCATAGCCGAACATCAGGCCCTGGTCGCCAGCGCCCATTTCTTCCGGCTTCTTGCGGTCCACGCCCTGGGCGATGTGCGGCGACTGCTTGCCGATCAGGTTCAGCACGCCGCAGGTGGCGCCGTCGAAGCCGACGTCGGAGCTGTCGTAACCGATGTCCGTGATGACCTTGCGGGTCAGCGCTTCCAGGTCGATCCAGGCGCTGGTGGTGATTTCACCGGCCACGATGGCAACGCCGGTCTTGACCATGGTCTCGCAGGCCACGCGGGCGCGCTGGTCCTGGGTCAGGATCGCGTCCAGCACCGCATCGGAGATCTGGTCGGCAACCTTGTCCGGATGGCCTTCGGAGACCGACTCGGAGGTGAAGAGATAGCTGGACATCAGGCGTAATATCCCTTGATTCGGATGGAAAGATGGGCGCGCATGATACACGGGGTGCGCCGCCTGTGCATTGTGAACCGGTACCGGTTGCCGGTGGTTAAGCCCGCGTAGGCCCGGCAGGGGCCGTCACGACGGGATTGGGGGCCAGCCTCGAGGCCCAGTGTTCCACCAGCGTGACAACAACAGACGGGGCTGCCCAACCCCCGACCGCGCAGGCCGCGACCCGGCCGTCAAGGGGGCCGGCCGTCATCGTTCTGCCCCGAAACCGCCATCTGGCTGCCGCCTGCCGGGCGCAGGCTGTCGGCCAATCCGGCCGCCGGGCATCAGTGGATCCGCCATGCAGGAACTCGAACAGCGTCTCCAGCAACGTTTCCCCGATTGGTTCCATGGCCGTCGCGGCCAATTGGCGCGGCCGTTGCTGCGCAGCGTCGGCCGCTGGTCGCGCCTGGACCAGATCGAAGCCTTCCTGCAGCGCAGCTCAGGCCTGCGCGGCTTCGGTTTCGTCGCCGCCGGCCTGGAGTTCATCGGCGGCCAGTACCAGGTGGATCCGGCCGCGCTGGCGAAGATTCCGGCCACCGGCCGCCTGCTGATCGTCGCCAACCACCCTTCCGGGGCTCTGGACGCACTGGCCCTGCTGGACGCGGTCGGCCGTATCCGCCGCGATGTGCGGATCGTGGCCAACGACCTGCTGGGGGCGATCGCGCCGCTGCAGGATCTGCTGTTGCCGGTGCGCATCCTGGGCGGCAAGGCGCAGCGCGGCAGCCTGCATGCGGTGGAGCAGGCGTTGGCCGCCGAGCAGTGTGTGATCGTGTTCCCGGCTGGCGAGGTCTCGCGCCTGTCGCTGCGCGGCATCCGCGATGGCCGCTGGCAGCGGGGGTTTGTCCGCTTTGCCCGCGCGGCCGGCGCGCCGGTGCTGCCGGTGCGGGTGGAAGCGCGCAACTCGGCACTATTCTATGGCGCCTCGACCCTGTTCAAGCCGGCCGGTACCGCGCTGCTGGCACGCGAGATGTTCACCCGTCGTGGCCGCCCGCTGCGGCTGAGCATCGGCGAGCCGATGCGGCTGGGCGACGGCGGCGACCCGGGTGCCCAACTGCTGGCGGTACGTCGCGCACTCTATGCGCTGGGCCGCAATGGCGCGGCCGGCAATGCCGCTGCCTGCGCGGGCCCTGAGCCGCTGGCCGCCCCGCTGCCACCTTCGCAGGTCGCCGCCGGCATCGCTGCCGCCACCCAGCTGGGCCAGACCGCCGACGGCAAGCAGATCCTGCTGGCCACCTGCACTGCCGATTCGCCACTGCTGCTGGAACTGGGCCGCCTGCGCGAACTGACCTTCCGCCAGGTGGGTGAGGGCACCGGCCGCAGCCGTGACCTCGACAACTACGACCCGCAGTACGAGCACATCGTGATCTGGGACGCCGCCGCGCAGCGCATCGCTGGCGCGTACCGGATCATGCGTGGTGCCCACGCGTTGGCCCGGCACGGCCTGTCCGGCCTCTACAGTGCGTCGTTGTTCCGCTATTCCGACGACGCCATCAGCCACATCGCCGAAGGCCTGGAACTGGGCCGCAGCTTCGTGGTGCCCGACTACTGGGGCAGCCGCAGCCTGGATTACCTGTGGCAGGGCATCGGTGCCTACCTGCAGTGCCGGCCGGGGATCCGCTACCTGTTCGGCGCGGTGTCGATCAGTGCGGCGCTGCCGCGCGATGCGCGCGAGCAGCTGGTGGCGTACTACCAGCGCTATTACAGCGGCACCGCCGGCATGGCCGAATCGAACCGGCCGTTCCAGTACTTCGCCGCACCGCCCAGTTTCGGTGAGCTGGATGCAGGCGCCGCGTTCGACGTGCTCAAGGCCAATCTGGCTGCACTCGGTACCGGCGTACCCACGCTGTATCGCCAGTACACCGATCTGTGCGAACCGGGCGGCGCGCGCTTCCTCGCCTTCGGGGTGGATCCGGACTTCAGCGATTCGATCGACGGCCTGATCGAGGTGGATCTGTGTGCGATCCGGCCGAACAAGCGCAAACGTTACCTGCGCGACGCGGGGACGCCGGCATGAGCACGCTGGCGAACCTGTCGCCGCACCGGCGCGCAGTGTTCGTCTCCGACGTGCACCTGGGATCACGTCACTGCCATGCCACCGAGCTGGCGCGCTTTCTCTCGCAGCTGCGCTGTGAACGGCTGTACCTGGTCGGCGACATCATCGACCTGTGGTGGATGGCGCACCGCCGTGCCAACTGGCGGCAGTCGCACAGCGAGGTCATCCAGGCGCTGCACGCATTGCGTCGCGCTGGCACCGAGATCATCTACATCCCCGGCAACCACGATGCATCGCTGCGCCAGGTGTGCGGGCTGATGCTGCCGGCGATGCAGGTGCGCCGCCGCGCCATCCACGTGACCGCCGATGGCCGCCGGCTGCTGGTCGCGCACGGCGACGACTACGACGGCGTGACCCACTTCGGCGGCCTGCAGGAAAAGTTCGGTGACTGGCTGTATTACCGCATCCTCACCGGCAACCAGGCATTGAACGCGGTGCGCCGCCAGCTTGGCATGCGCTACTGGTCGCTGTCGGAGTTCCTGAAGAAGCGCAGTGGTGCGGCTGAACGCTACATCGAGCGCTTCGTGCAGGCCGGCCTGGACGACGTGCGCCGGCGCGGCCTGGACGGCATCGTCTGCGGGCATATCCACCGCGCCGCGCTGGTCGAACGCGATGGCCTGGTCTATGCCAACGATGGGGATTGGGTGGAAAGCCTGACCGCGCTGGTCGAAGACCACGACGGCGCGCTGCGCCTGCTGGACCACAACGGCCAGACGCTGGTGGAGCTGCCGGGCGCGCGGTTGTCGCAGGCGGCATAGCCCGCGTGTGTCCCGCTGTAGAGCCGAGTCCATGCTCGGCTGTCGTTACGCGCAACGAAGAGCAGCAGAGCATGGGCTCGGCTCTACATACACCGCGCGCAAGCCGCTAGCATCGGCCCATGGATTCATTGACCCAGATCGTGCTCGGTGGCGCCGTCGCTGCTGCCATCGCTCCGCCCGGCCATCGCCGCGCGGCCCTGCTGGCCGGTGTCGCGCTCGGCACCCTGCCGGACCTCGACGCCCTGTGGCTTGGCTTCACTGCGGCCGACCCGGTGGCGAACATGACCGAACACCGCAGCTTCAGCCATTCGCTGCTGGTGCTGCCCTGGGTGGCCGCACTGATCTGGTGGTTGTTCAAGCGCTTCGGCAATGGTCGCGTCGCGCAGTCACCGCTGCGCTGGTTCTGGGCGATCCAGCTGGCGCTGGTTACCCATCCCTTGCTGGATGCGTTCACCGTCTACGGTACCCAGTTGTGGTGGCCGCTGCGGCCACACCCAACCATGGGCTCCAGCGTCTTCATCATCGACCCTGGCTACACGGTGTGGCTGCTGCTGGGCTGCGTGCTGGCCTGGTTCGGTCGTGCGCGGCCCTGGGCGGGCAAGGTGCTGGGCGCGGCGTTGCTGTTCAGCAGTGGCTACCTGGGCTGGGGGCTGATCGCCAAGGCGCAGGTCGATCGGGCCGCCCAGCAGAGCCTGGCGGCGATGGGCCTGGGTGACGCGCCGCGCTTCTCGGTGCCGATGCCGTTCAATACGCTGCTGTGGCGGGTGGTGGCGATGACGCCCAATGGCTACGTGGTGGGTGATCGCTCACTGGTGGCCGACCATGGGCCGATGCGGTTCGAAGGCCGTCCGTCCAACGTGCAGGCACTGCGCGAAGCGTCTTCAATTCCCGCCGTGCAGCGGCTGCAGTGGTTCAACCGAGGTTTCATGCGTGCGCAGGTGGTGGACGGCCGGCTGGTGCTGAGTGACCTGCGCATGGGGCTGGAGCCGGACTACACCTTCAACTTCGTGGTGGCTGAGCAGGCCGACGGGCAGTGGCGGCCGATAACACCCGAGCAGGTGCGAGTGGATTACAGCAGCCCGGCCGCGCGCGCCGACGCAGGTCGCCGGCTGGCCGCGATGTGGCAGCGGATCTGGCATGCGCCCGAGTAGATCCACGCCCTGCGTGGATGGCGGGACATCGGCGGTGGCAGCCACGCATGGCGTGGCTCTACTGCGTCGATCAGCGCCCGCAGCCGGTGCCGTTGAGTAGATCCACGCCATGCGTGGATGAAGGGACATCGGCGCTGGCAGCCACGCATGGCGTGGCTCTACTGCGTCGATCAGCGCCCGCAGCCGGTGCCGTTGAGCAGATCCACGCCCTGCGTGGATGAAGGGACATCGGCGCTGGCAGCCACGCGTGGCGTGGCTCTACTGCGTCGATCAGCGCCCGCAGCCGGTGCCGTTGAGTAGATCCACGTCATGCGTGGATGAAGGGACATCGGCGGTGGCAGCCACGCATGGCGTGGCTCTACTGCGTCGATCAGCGCCCGCAGCCGGTGCCGTTGAGTAGATCCACGCCATGCGTGGATGAAGGGACATCGGCGGTGGCAGCCACGCATGGCGTGGCTCTACTGCGTCGATCAGCGCCCGCAGCCGGTGCCGTTGAGCAGATCCACGCCATGCGTGGATGAAGGGACATCGGCGCTGGCAGCCACGCATGGCGTGGCTCTACTGCATCGATCAGCGCCCGCAGCCGGTGCCGTTGAGCAGATCCACGCCCTGCGTGGATGAAGGGACATCGGCGCTGGCAGCCACGCGTGGCGTGGCTCTACTGCATCGATCAGCGCCCGCAGCCGGTGCCGTTGAGCAGATCCACGCCCTGCGTGGATGAAGGGACATCGGCGCTGGCAGCCACGCGTGGCGTGGCTCTACTGCGTCGATCAGCGCCCGCAGCCGGCGTCGTTGAGTAGATCCACGCCATGCGTGGATACGGGAGCATTGGTGCCGCGTCGGCTCAATACACCGTCGCGCGGCCCTGAACGAACGAATAGAAGAACACTGCATTCGGGTCGTTCTGCACCAGCCGGAACTCGCGGCGCATGCCTTCCACGGTTTCCTCGTCCACCGAGCCGGCCTGCAGCAGCTGGTCGGCCGCCGACAGCAGCAGCTGCTCCCAGAACGCGATCATGGTCTTGCGACGGGCAGGCTCGCGGTTGTCCAGGTGGATGGTCTTGATCTCGGTATGCACGTCGCGGAAGCCGCCGGCCAGCAGCAGGTTGCCCAGCTTGGCGCCGACGAACGGGTCGCCACCGTGGTCGTACTGGAAGTCGTTGAAGGCCATCCAGTAGCGCCAGATGTGCGGCGAGTACGGATCAAGCAGGAACGAGGCATTCATCACCTCGGTGATGTAGACCGGTGAACCCGGCGCCAGCACGCGGCGCACTTCACTCAACACGCGTGCCGGTGACGGAACGTGTTCCAGCACCCAGCACAGGAAGGCCGAATCGAAGCTGCGCGCCTCGAACGGCAGTTCGCCGGCATCGGCCTGCTGCAGGGTGTAACGGTCGCTGCACGACGGGGTGCGCGCCAGGTTCTCGCGCGCGGTGGCCAGCTGGGTCTCGCTCAGGTCCACGCCGGTCACGTGCAGCTCGGGGAAGCGGCGCAGCAGGATCTCGGTCTGCGCACCCACGCCGCTGCCGACTTCCAGCAGGCGCCGTGCACCGCTGTAGTCGATCTGGCCGAAGATACTCGATTCCAGCAGGCGCGCCTGGGTCATCAGGCGCTGCTGTTCGGTGCCGGAAAACCCGTGCAGGTAGGTCGGAGAGGAAATCGGCGGGGTCATGGGGCGGGCTCTCGGAGTTCAATTCGGTCGAGCAGGCTCGACGTTGCGACGCGGCAGGGCGGTCAGGCTGCCGAAGACAGCGCCGGTTCCCCGTCAATCAAGCGGTCGAAGTACTCGGTGGTCAGCGCGATCTGGCTCTGCGGATCCTCCGCGCGGTTGACCACCGCACGGAAGGCGGCGTTCTCCGGCCGGTCCTTGGCATACCAGCCCAGGTGCTTGCGCGCGATGCGCACGCCCTGCGGTTCGCCATAGAAGGCATGCAGTGCGTGCAGGTGGCCAAGCAGGATGTCGCGCACTTCGGCCAGCGACGGTGGCGGCAGTTCCTGGCCGGTGGCCAGGTAATGCGCCACTTCGCGGAAGATCCACGGCCGGCCCTGTGCGGAACGGCCGATCATCACCGCGTCCACGCCGGTTTCCTTCAAAACGTGGGCAGCCTTCTGCGGCGAATCGATATCGCCGTTGGCGATCACCGGAATGCGCAGGGCGGCCTTGATCTCACCGATGGTGGCGTACTCGGCCTGGCCGGTGTAATGCTGGTCGCGGGTGCGGCCGTGCACGGCCAGTGCAGCGATACCGCTGTCCTCGGCGATGCGCGCGATCAGCGGGCCATTGCGGTGGTCACAGTCCCAACCGGTGCGGATCTTCAGCGTGACCGGCACGTCCACCGCGTTGACCACGGCTTCGAGGATGCGCGCCACCAACTGCTCGTCGCGCATCAGCGCCGAGCCGGCCCAGGCGTTGCACACCTTCTTGGCCGGGCAGCCCATGTTGATGTCGATGATCTGCGCGCCGTGGTCGACGTTGTAGCGCGCCGCCTCGGCCAGCTGCTGCGGCTCGGTACCGGCGATCTGCACGCTGATCGGCGCCGGCTCGCCCTCATGGTCCATGCGGTGGATCGACTTGCGCGTGTTCCAGAAGCGCGGGTCGCTGATGGTCATTTCCGAGGCGGCCAGGCCCGCGCCCAGCCGTTTGCACAGCAGGCGGAAAGGCTTGTCGGTGACGCCGGCCATGGGCGCCAGCACGACGTTGGGGGCGATGGTGTACGGGCCGATCTGCATGCGCCCATTGTAGGGCGCGGGCGGCGGTACGGCCGTGTCGGGTACGGTCCGGTTCAGGCCGATCGGCACCGACCTCATGCCGTACCGGCATCAGCAGATGCTTGACGGTTGCTTCCGTCGCCCCCAAGGGCGGGCGATGGTGGCCGGCTAACCCAGGCTCTGCCAGGCCTGGCGGGTACCCAGGGCGAAGGCCAGCCCCAGGCCCAGGCAGGCCAGCGAACTGACCACCCAGAAGCGCCGGCCGTTGTAGCCGGGTCGCAGCAGCGCCAGGCCGAAGCCCGTCGCGGCGCGCAGCAGCAGCAAGGCAGCGATGGCGGGCAGGACCAGGCGGCTGGCCGGCAGCGGCGAATGCCAGCCCGCGGCGGCCAGTGCGTACAGGGTCCAGGCCACCAGCACGGCCGTGATGCCGACGGTCATCAACGGTGGCCACCAGTGCCCCGCATGCGCGAGCCGGACCACGCGCTGGCCGGCACCGAAGTATCTGTACCACGCGGCGCCGAAGGCGATGCAGCCGATATGCAGCAGCGCCGCAGCGGCACTGCCTGCGGCCGCGACCAGCAACCAGGGGAATCCGTCCATGTCCTGCCCGTGCAAGGAAGCTGCGCGGATGGTGGGCGAGGGGCAGGATGTGGACAATGCGACAGGCAGTCGCAGGGACCGGGTAATGGGCAAAAGAAAGGCCCAGGTGCCTGTGCACCCGGGCCTTGTCATCCACACGTGGCGTGGAATTACTTGGCTTCGGCGTCGGCCGGGGTGAAGCGCGGCATCGCCGCTGCAGCGCCTTCCTTCTCGGTTGAACGGCCGGCGAACTGGTTGGCGAAGCGCACGTGGCGGGCGAACGGGGCATCGGCCACCTGCGCCAGCGACGCGGCCAGCGCACCGTTGAAGGCGTCACCGGCACCGGTGGTGTCGATGGCCTGCACCTGCTCGGCGCCGACGCGGTAGTACGGCTGGGTATCGCCGCGCAGGTTCTCGTCGGCATGCGAGACGAACACGCCCACCGAACCCAGGGTCACCACCACGGTACCGTTGCCGACCAGCTTGCGGCAGAGCGCATGCAGGCTGGCGCCATCCAGCGCGGCGACATCGTTGGCATCCACGCGCTCACCGACATGGCGGCCGAGCAGGGCGGCGAACTCGGTCTCGTTCGGGGTGATCACATCGGCCAGCTTGAGCAGGCCAATGGTCGAGGGCGCGTCGGCCGGTGCGGTGTTGAGCACGGTGGTGACACCGGCCTCGCGGGCCGTGGCCAGCGCCGCTTCGATGGTCTGCACCGGCGATTCCAGCTGTACCAGCACCACCTTGGCGCCGGTCAGCAATGCCTGCTGCTGTTGCAGGAAGTCGGTGCTGAGCGCGGCGTTGGCGCCCGGGCCGATCACGATGGTGTTACGGCCGCGCGCGTCCACATAGATGCCCGCAGTGCCGGTCGGCTCGCTGCTGGCTTCGGCAATCAGGCCAAAGCCATCGTGCGCGGCCAGTTCGCGTGCGGTGGCGCCGCCGGCGTCATCGCCCAGCGCGCACACGAAGTGCGTCTCAGCGCCGGCGCGGCAGGCGGCCACGGCCTGGTTGAAGCCCTTGCCTCCCGGGCCGGTGCTGTAGCGGCCGGCAATGGTCGCACCCGGTGCCGGCAGCGACTCGCACCGCCACACGTGATCGACATTGAAGGAACCGACGACAACGACACTGCTGCTCATAGGAAATCTTTTCTCAACCAGGGGTTCAACTGAAGTGCGTCAGCACGCCGGCGATGGTCGCCGTCATGAAGGTGGCAATGGTACCGCCCAACACCGCGCGCAGGCCGAACTTGGCCAGATCGTGGCGACGTTCCGGCGCCAGGCCGCCGATGCCGCCGATCTGGATCGCGATCGAGCTGAAGTTGGCAAAGCCGCACAGCGCGTAGGTGGCGATCAGGCGACCTTCGTCGGACAGGCTCACGCCCGCCACCTGGCCGTTCACGATCTGCGACAGCTCGGTGTAGGCCACGAACTCGTTGATCACGACCTTCTGGCCGATCAGCGAACCGACGGTGGTGGCATCAGCCCACGGGGTACCGATCACCCAGGCGATCGGGGCCAGCACGTAACCGAAGATGGTCGACAGGTTGGTCGGCTTGCCGATGGCAGCGGCCAGGCCGGTCACTTCGCCGAACCAGGTGAGCGGTGCATTCAGCAGCGCGATCAGGGCGATGAAGGCCAGCAGCATCGCGCCGATGTTCAGCGCCAGCTTCAGGCCGTCACCGGCACCGGCAGCGGCCGCGTCGATGATGTTGCTGGAGGTTTTCTCCACTTCCATCTTCACCGTGCCGCGGGTCAGCGGGGTGCCGGTTTCCGGAATCAGCAGCTTGGCCACGACCAGGGTGGCCGGTGCGGCCATGATGCTCGCCGCCAGCAGGTGCTTGGCGTAGAAGGCCTGCTGCACCGGGTCGCCACCGCCGAGCATGCCCACATAGGCCGCCAGCACGCCGCCGGCGATGTGCGCCATGCCGCCGATCATCATGGTCAGCAGCTCGGACTGGGTCATCCTGGCGATGTACGGGCGCACGGTCAGCGGCGCCTCGGTCTGGCCGATGAAGACGCTGGCGCAGACGCTGGTGGTTTCCGCGCCGGACACGCGCATCACCTTGGTGATCGACCAGGCCATCACGCGCACGATCGCCTGCATGACGTTGAGGTGGTACATGACCCCCATCAGCGCCGAGAAGAAGATGATGGTCGGCAGCACCTGGAAGGCGAAGATGAAGCCGTAGTTCTTGGTGTCCATCAACGAGCCGAAGATGAAGCCCGAGCCCTCGTTGACGAAGCTCAGGACCTTGACGAAGCCCTTGCCCAGCGCATCGAACACGTCGCGCCCGCCCGGCACCAGGATCACCAGCGCCGCGAAGGCGATCTGCAGGGTGATACCGGTGGCAACCAGCTTCCAGTCAACCGCACGCTTGTTGTTGGAAAACAACCAGGTGATGCCGATCAGCACCGCCAACCCGAACAGGCCGAAGCCGATCCTGCCCAAACCTTCGACCATGTGAGTGACTCCCCTGGGGCGTCGCGAAAAACGGGAAGCCTAGTGCAGGGCAGGGGCCGGGGCAAGAAAAAGCAGCGTGCGCGCGCCCATCGGTACCGATCAGGCCAGCAACGGCAAGGGCTTGCGGCCGGCGGCGGCAGGTAGAATGGGGCTCGATCCCGGCCCGGATGCGGGCCCGCAGCAGGAGATTCGCATGCAATACCGTCGCCTGGGCTCCACCGGCCTGCCGATTTCCGCCCTGTCCTTCGGCGCCTGGGTGACCTTCGGTGACCAGATCCCGCGCGACGAGGCCCGCAACCTGGTGGCTGCCGCCTGGGACCACGGCGTCAACTTCTTCGACAACGCCGAGGGCTATGCCAACGGCCGCGCCGAACAGGTGATGGGCGATGTGATCGCCGACCTGCGCCTGCCGCGCGATGGCATCTGCGTCTCCAGCAAGGTGTTCTTCGGCAGCGCCAAGGACCCACGGCCGACCCAGCGCGGCCTGTCGCGCAAGCATGTGACCGACGCCTGCCATGCTGCGCTCAAGCGCCTGCGGGTGGACTACCTGGACCTTTATTACTGCCATCGCCCGGATCCGGACGCGCCGATCGCCGAGACCGTGCATGCCATGGATACCCTGGTGCGGCAGGGCAAGATCCTCTACTGGGGGACCTCGGAGTGGTCGGCGGTGCAGATCCAGCAGGCGCTGGACATCGCCGAAGCACGCAACCTGCAGGGCCCGTCGATGGAGCAGCCGCAGTACAACCTGCTGCACCGCGAACGCGTCGAGGTCGAGTATGCGCCGCTGTATGCCGGTGCCGGCCTGGGCACCACCATCTTCTCGCCGCTGGCCTCGGGCCTGCTGACCGGCAAGTACGACCAGGGCATTCCGGCCGATGCGCGGCTGGGCCGCGAGGGCATGGAATGGCTGCAGGCGCTGGTGCTGGGTGACGACGCCGAGGCCCGCCTGGCCCAGGTGCGCCGCTTCAGCGAAGCAGCGCGTGAGCTGGGCCACGCCCCGGCCGCGCTGGCGATTGCCTGGTGCCTGCGCAACCCGAACGTCTCCAGCGTGATTCTCGGCGCCAGCCGGGTCAGCCAGCTGCTGCAGAACCTGCAGGCGCTGGAGGTGCTGGAGCAGGTCGATGCGGCTGGCTGGGCGCAGGTCGAAGCCGCCTTCGCCTGACAGCCCTTTGCGGAGTCGAGCCATGCTGGACTTCAGATTGACCAGGTCTTTGTAGAGTCGAGCCATGCTCGACTCCGCGCGCAGCGCGTGCGTTTCCAGGCGACGGTGCCAGGAGCAGTCGAGCATGGCTCGACTCTACAAAAGCGCTGTGCCCGTCTTTTGATTGATGGTGACTATCGAATTTTCGAATTCGATCATTAATCCCATCAATCAAATTGAGAATGGTTGTTGATTGTCAACTGAGAATCATTATCATTTGACTCGTCCCTCGCACGAGTCCAGATGCTCATGAATGCTCAACCTGTACTGCTGCGCCCCGAAACGCTGACCCTCCGCGATCGCCCGGTCCGTGTCGTTCCGCCGGAAGAGGTGATCGACAGCGAAGCCCTGCTCAAGGGCCGTCGTGAAATCCTGATCCAGCACGGCGACCGCTTCTACCGCCTGCGGCACACCAGCAACGACAAGCTGATCCTGACCAAGTAACCGCGGCCTGGTCGCCCGCCTCCCTCCCTCCTGCCGGCAGCGCCGGCAGGGTGGGCGACCCGTCCGCGCCCGCTCTCTCCCCCTCGGTCTACCGCGTGCACCTCCCGGGTGCGCCGGTAACCGGGGGTTCCCCTGCCTGACCGAACGAACCCGATGACCCGCCCTACCGCCCTTTGCCTCGCCGTCTGGATGGCCCTGCCGCTGTCCGCCCATGCTGCCGCCGCGGCCACCGCCGCGCCCGATGCGCGCGACTTCGACCGCGTGCAGGTCACCGCCACCCGCACCGAGCGGGCAGTGAGTGACGTGGCGGCCACCGTGGATGTCATCGACCGCGAGCAGATGGACCGGCACCTGGTGCAGGACATCAAGGATCTGCTGCGCTACGAGCCGGGCCTGTCGGTCAGCCGCAGCGCCGCGCGCTTCGGCCTTGGCAGCATCCGCATCCGTGGCCTGGACGGCAACCGCGTGCGCGTGCAGACCGATGGCATCGCCATGCCCACCAGCTTCAACATCGGCTCGTTCTCCAACGCCAACCGCAACTTCACCGATCTGGACACGCTCAAGCGCGTGGAGATCGTGCGCGGCCCGGCCAGCTCGCTGTACGGTTCCGACGCGCTCGGGGGCGTGGTGGCCTTCGTCACCAAGGATCCGGCCGATTACCTCAAGGATGGCAAGGACAGCTACGTCGGCCTGAAGTTCGGCTACGACGGTGAGTGGAAGGGCCTGCTCGGCGGCGTGACCAGCGCGTTCGGCGGCCAACACTGGAGCGGCATGGTCAACATCAACCATCGCCAGGGCCAGGAAACCGGTAACAAGGGCGATGTGCGCAGCCTCGACAACACCCGTACCGCGCCCAACCCGCAGGACCGCGACGGTCGCAGTGGCCTGGCCAAGCTGGTCTATGCACCGAGCGAGGACCAGCGCTTCCGCCTGACCGTGGAAGGCAACGAAGACAACACCGATACCAGCGTGCTGTCCTCGATCGACCGCACCACCACCACCGGCATGAAGGCGCGCGACACGCAGAACCGCACCCGCGTGTCGTTCGCCCATGAAATGGATGCGCTGGACAAGGGCTTCGCCGACAACCTGCATTGGCAGCTGTATACCCAGCACAGCGAGACCAACCAGATCACCGACGAAGACCGCGCCAACCGCAGCCGCCGCCACCGCGGGTTCAACTTCGACCAGCGCGTGTACGGCCTGCAGGCACAATTCAACAAGGCGTTCAGCACCGGCAGTGTCGAACACGCGCTGACCTACGGCTTCGAAGGTGCGCGTACCGAGATCCGCCAGAAGCGCGACGGCTATCAGGTTCTGGCCAATGGCCAGACCAGCACCACCATCCTGCCCGACGCCTTCCCGGTACGCGATTTCCCGATCAGCAAGACCACCGAGCTGGGCCTGTACGCGCAGGATGAAATGCGCATGGCCGGCGGCAAGCTGTCGCTGGTGCCGGGCGTGCGCGTGGATCGCTACGAGCTGAAGCCGGAAGTGGACAGCATCTTCGCCGACGACAATCCCGGCGTTGCGGTGGCCAGGCTGACCAAGACCAGCGTCTCGCCGAAGCTGGGCGTGGTCTATCGCTTCACCGACGAATGGTCGCTGTTCGCCGGCTACTCGCATGGTTTCCGCTCGCCGCCGTACAACGACGTCAACCTGGGCTTCACCAACTTCGCCTTCGGTTACACCGCCATCCCCAATCCGGACCTGAAGCCGGAAACCAGTGATGGCATGGAGCTGGGCCTGCGCTTCCTGTCACCGGCCGCCTACGTCAGCGTCAGCGGCTACTACAACGAATACAAGGATTTCATCGAGTCGCAGTCGCTGGTCGGCACCAACGCCCAGGGCCTGATGGTGTTCCAGTCGCGCAACATCGCCGATGCGCGCATTTACGGTGCCGAACTGAAGGCTGGCGTTGACTTCGGCCAGATCAACCCGGCGCTGCAGGGCTGGGCGCTGCGCAGCTCGGTGGCCTGGTCGCGCGGCGACAACAAGACCGAGGACACTCCGCTGGATTCGGTCGACCCGCTGCGCGGCACCGTCGGCCTGATGTACGACACCGACGCCTGGGGCGTCGAACTGGCCGGTACCTTCGTCAAGCGCAAGGACCGCGTCACTGCAGCGACGGTGTACCGCCCGGCCGGCTACGGCGTGGCCGACCTGATGGCGCACTGGAACTTCGCCCCGGGCGCGACCTTCAACGTCGGCGTGTTCAACCTGGGCGACAAGCGCTACATCGATTGGTCCAACGTGGGTTCGACGCTGTCTGCGACCAGCCGCGTGCTGGATCGCTACACCAGCCCGGGCCGCACCCTTTCCGCCAGCCTTGCCGTTTCCTGGTGACCTCATGAGCCGCGCCTTGTCCGCACGCAGGAATGACGCCATCGCCGTGCAGGGCAGCGCGGCCTGGCCGACCCCGGCACAGCTGGCCACGCTCGGCACCGTGTTGTGCCTGTACCACGCCGACGGCAACGAGCTGGGTGGCTGGCGCCAGGCGGTGCGCGTGCACGCCTGCCAGGGCGTGGACAGCGAGGGCATACGCGAAAGCCTGTGTTTCCTTGATACCCGCGGCCGCTGCGTGTGGCGCTTGTACCTGCTGCCCGACAGCGATTTCCTGGCCTGGGACCGGCTGGTCGCGGCGCTGCCGCCGGGCCCGGAGCACGACAGAGATGGCAGTGTCGGCGAACGCCTGTGGCGGCGCCTGGCCGGCCATCTTGGTGGCCAGCGCTGGCGCCTGTGCACGCTGCGCCTGCATGCCGCGGACGAGGGCCGCACGCTGGCAGCCAGCCTGTCGACCCTGTCCTCGCTGGGCGCGGCCACCGCGCGTCGCATCGCTCGGTTGGAAGGTGCCGAAGGCGAGCTGGCGATCGACGATTGCTGCTGCGCCGACGCCGCGCGCCGGCCGACACCCCGTATTCCCGGCGACCTGCCGCTGATCCGCCTGTGATCCTTTCCTGATGGAACGCCCGCCGGCCCTGGAAGGCCTCTCAACGAACCTGCAACCCCGAAGGAAGACCCGATGAAGTTCCAGACAGCCAGCGTCATGCTGTTGCTCGCTGCCAGCGGCGTGGCCAGCGCGCAGCCCTCCGACATCGCCCGCGACCACGACAGCATCCTCGCCATGCAGGGCGAGTACACCGTCGACTTCGCGTTCGACGAGACCGTGCTGCTCAAGCCCGGCTACGAGCGTGCGCCGGCGATGCGCAGCGGCGGCAGCGAAGTGGTCATCGTGGTCGAGGACACCCCGCAGCGCATCGTGCTGCAGCACCTGTTGCTCGACGAGAAGAGCGGCCACATCACCAAGCACTGGCGCCAGGACTGGGTCTACGAAGCGCCCAGCCGTTTCGAGTTCAGCGCCGACCAGACCTGGCAGGTACGCCGCATTCCCGCAGCGGTGAACCAGGGCGCCTGGACCCAGTGCGTGTATGAAGTGAGCGATGCACCGCGCTACTGTGGCACCGGCAAATGGACGTACACCAACAACGTGCCGAGCTGGACCAGCGACCTGAGCTGGCGCCCGCTGCCGCGTCGTGAATACACAAAGCGCAGCGACTACAACGCGCTGGCCGTGGTCAACCGCCACACGCTCACGCCCAATGGCTGGACCCACGAGCAGTTCAATACCAAGGTGCAGCGCAACGCCGACGGCAGCCAGGTGGAGATCGCCCGCGAGTTCGGCTTCAACGACTACGTCAAGACAACCGAGGTCGACTTCACCCCGGCCCGCGCCTACTGGAAGGCCACCGCCGGCTACTGGGCCAAAGTGCGCCAGCGCTGGGACGGCTTCCTCGGCCAGGCCCCGGGCGTGCACCTGAAGACCAAGCTCGATGGCATGGCGATGATCATCCCGCTGTTCACCCAGGCCGAAGAGATCCAGTCCGGCAAACAGGTGAAGGACGCGCAGATCGACGAGGTCTTCGCCAAGTACGTGGAAAAGGCGCAGTAGATCCACGCCATGCGTGGATGTGCTTGTTCCTTGAACACTGGCAACGCCGTCATGTGCTTTTGGCAGGTGCCGAGCTTGCTCGGCACGCACCCGGGTCCGACGCGGCCTCAGGCCTCGCGCAGCGCCAATGCCGGCGGCGTATGCAGGATCGCCCGCGTGCCCCACCAGCCCGCCAGCAGGCTCAAGCCGATGCCGACTACGCCGCCAATCAGCAGCCCCGGCCACGGCGGCAGCAATGGCAGCTCGAACACCTTCTGCGAGACCGCCACGCCGATCGCAGCGGCCGCGCCCACCGCCAGCATCGCCGCCAGCGTGCCCAGCGCGCCGAACTCCACCAGTACCGCGCCACGCAACTGGCGCCGGGTCGCACCCAGGGTGCGTAGTACCGCGCTGTCGTAGCGGCGCTCGCCGGCGGTGGCCTGCAGCGCGGCCAGCAGCACCAGCACGCCGGCCAGCAGGCTGAACACCATCACCAGCTGCACCGCCTGCGCCACGCGCTCCATCACATCGCGCACCTGCGAAATCACCGCATCCACGTCCAGCAGCGACAGGTTCGGCTGCGCGCGCACCAGTTCGCCCAGGCCCGCCGCCTTGCCGGCCGGCAGATGGAAGGCCGACAGCAGGTTGTGCGGGGTTTCGCCCACCGCATTCGGGTTCAGCAACACGAAGAAGTTCGGCCGGAAGGTGTTCCAGTCCGCCTTGCGCACGCTGGTGACGGTGAACTCGCGTTCCTGCTCGCCCACTGCAATGGTGATGCGGTCGCCCGGGTACAGGCCGTAACGCTTGGCCCAGCCGATCTCCACTGATGCCTCCGGCGCCGTGCTGTCGTTCTTCCAGAAGGTGCCGTTGACCAGCGTGTTGGCGGGGGGGAAGGTGCTGCGCCAGCTGAAGTTCAACGGCCGGTTCTCGTCGTCGTCATCGCGCTGACCTTCGCCTTGTGCCGCTTGTCCGTCCTGACCGGGCTCGCGGTCCACGCGCAGCGGTGGCTTGCCATTGATCGCGATCAGGCGGCCGGTGGCCATCGGTTCGATGCTGGCGTCACCGGCGCCCAGTCCACGCAGCGTGGCCAGCACGCTGTCGCGCTGTTCGGGCTGGATGTTGATCAGGAAGTAGTTGGGCGTGTCCGCCGGCAGGCGCTCGCGCCATTGCTGCAGCAGGCCGGGGCCGGTCACGGCCAGCAACAGCAGCGCGCACAGCGACAGCGACAGCCCGACCAGCTGCATTACCGCCAGCATCCGGCGCCGGGTCAGCGCGGCCAGGCCCAGCCGCCAGTGGCCGTGCAGGCGGTGCTGCAGGCCGCGCAGCAGTTGCAGCAGCACGAAGCCGACCACCCCGGCGGCCAGTGCCAGCGTGGCCAGGCCGCCCAGCACCCACAACGCCAGCTTCAGGTCGCCGGTGACTTGTACCGCCAGCAGCAGGCTGGCCGCCAGCGCTGCCACATAGGCCAGCAGTGACGCCGGCGGCAGGGCAGCGAAGGAACGGTTGAGCACCCGCATCGGCGGCACCCCGCGCAGGCGCAGCAGCGGTGGCAGGCCGAAGCCGAACAGCAGCAACAGGCCGATGCCGGCGCCGGTCAGCGCAGGCATCGCCTCGGGCAACGGCAGGCGCTGCGGCACCAGGCTGCCCAGTACCTGCACCAGGCCTTCCTGCGCGGCCATGCCCAGGCCGATGCCGAGCGCACAGGCCGGCACCGCCAGCATCAGCAGCTGCAGTGCCAGGCCAAGCAGGATGTCGCGCTGGCGCGCACCCAGGCAGCGCAGGATCGCCACCTGGTCGATGCGGCGCAGCGCGAAGCGGTTGGCCGCCAATGCGGTGGCCACGCCCGCCAGCAATACCGCCAGCAGCGCGCTCAGGCCGAGGAAGCGCCCGGCCAGATCGAAGGCCTGGCGCACGCCGCGCTGGGTGTCATCCACGCTCAGCAGGCGCAGGCCCTTCACCTGTGGCAGCAGCCACTCACGCAGGGACGCGACCAGCCCGGGCGGTCCTGCAAACATCAGCCGGTAGTTGATGCGGCTGCCGGGGCCAAGCAGTCCCGTGCCTTCCACATCGGCGCGGTTGACCAGCAGGGTGGGGGACAGCGTCAGCAGGTCGCCACCGGTGTCCGGCTCGGCCTCGATGATGCCGGCGATGCGCAGCGTGCCGGCGCCGAACTCGAGATCATCGCCGGCCTTCAGCCCGAGCCCCTGCAGCAGGCGTGGGTCGGCATAGGCCTGGCCCTTGGGTGGCATGCCGGCATCGGTGATCATCGTACCGCCGGGCGTGGCCCGTACCCGCAGCGTGCCGCGCAGCGGATAGCCCGCCTGCACCGCCTTGATGCTGGCCATCTGGCTGGCATCGCCGTTGAACAGCACGCTGCCGAAGCTGGCGATGCGGGTGTAGGCCAGTCCACGCCGTTGTGCCTCGTCGGCGAATGCCTGCGGCGGGTCATCACGCCCGGCGATGCCGAGATCGCCACCGAGCATTTCCGCCGCGCTGCCGGTCAGCGCCAGGTTGACCCGGTTCACCAGCGTGCCCACCGCGGTCATCACCGCCACGCCCAGCACCAGTGCGGCGAACACGGTGAGCAGGTCGCCGGCCAGCGCCTCGCGACGCAGCGCGCGCCACGCGTGCCGCAGCAGGTTCATGCCTGGGCTCCGCGCTCGACCGGCAGCAGGCGACCATCGTCGATACGATGGATGTACTGGCAACGCTGCGCCAGGCGCATGTCGTGGGTGACCAGCACCAGGGTAGTGCCGCTGCCGGCGTTGAGTTCGAACAGCAGGTCGCTGACGTGCTGGCCGGTGGCATGGTCCAGCGATCCCGTCGGTTCGTCGGCGAACAGGATGCGCGGCCGGGTGACGAAGGCACGCGCCAGCGCCACGCGCTGCTGCTCGCCACCGGACAGCTGGCGCGGGTAGTGGCGGGCGCGATGGGAGAGGCCGACCTGCGCCAGCACTTCATCGACCCGCGTGCGATCCTCGCGCCCGGCGAGTTCCAGTGGCAACGCGACGTTCTCGGCGGCGGTCAGCGCCGGCAGCAGGTGGAAGCTCTGGAACACGAAGCCAACCTCGCGCGCGCGCAGCTGGGCCCGCGCCTCTTCATCGAGGTCGCCCAGGTCCTGGCCCGACAGCGCAATGCGGCCCCGACTGGGCAGGTCCAGCCCGGCCAGCAGGCCGAGCAGGGTGGTCTTGCCCGAACCGGAGGCGCCGACGATGGCCGCGCTGGTGCCTTCATGGACGGTCAGGGTGATGTTGTCCAGTATGTGGACTTCACCCTCCGGGCCCTGCACGGATTTGCCGACCTGGTCGACGGCGATGGCGACGGGCGCGCTGCGGGGGGACAGGCTGTCGATGAGGAGACTCCAATGCGCAAGACGGGATGGAGCCGGCGAGCCGGCGCGATGATGGTGCTGCTGCTAGGGTTCCTGCTGTTGCCGGGGCTGGCCTGTGCCAAAGGTCCGGCTGGCACCGTGCTGGTGCTCGGCGACAGCCTCAGTGCCGCCCACAATATCCCTGCCGACGCCGGCTGGGTCAGCTTGCTGCAACAGCGGGTCAGGCAGCAGTCGAAAACCCCGGCGCGCATCGTCAACGCCAGCATGAGCGGGGAAACCACCGCCGGCGCGCTGACCCGCCTGCCGGGCCTGCTGGCCAGGGAGAAGCCGACCGTGGTGGTGATCGCGCTGGGCGGCAATGACGCGCTGCGCGGGCTGACCCCGGCGCAGGTGCAGGGCAACCTGGAAAAAATGGTGCAGGCCAGCCAGAAGGCCGGTGCCAAGGTGCTGCTGCTGGGCATCGACGTGCCGCCCAACTACGGACCGGCCTACCGCCAGCGCCTGGCCGCGGCCTACAAGGCGCTGGCCACGCAGTACAAGGTGCCGCTGCTGCCGTTCCTGCTGGAGGGCGTGGCCCTGCAGCCGGGCATGATGCAGCCCGATGGCCTGCACCCCACAGCGCAGGCGCAATCGAGGGTGCTGGACAACGTCTGGCCACTCCTGCGGCCCCTGCTCTGAATGATTTACAACCCTCTTGACGGAACTTCACATCGCGTCCACCGTCGATCCGGCATGTTTCACAAAGCTGAAGTTAGAGGGAATCACATGCGTCAGACGAAGGAGACCTCCGGCTTGGTGCTGGTGGTCGAAGACAACCGCAACATCTCCGAGATGATCGGGGAATACCTGGAAGGTCGCGGCTTCGAAGTCGACTATGCACAGGACGGCCTGGATGGCTACCGCCTCGCGGCGGAAAACAGCTATGACGTCGTGGTGCTCGACTTGATGTTGCCGCGCCTGGATGGCATCGAAGTATGCCGTCGCCTGCGCAACGATGCGCGCAAGTCCACCCCGGTGCTGATGCTCACGGCACGCGACACGCTGGACGACAAGCTCACCGGCCTCGGTTTCGGCGCCGATGACTACCTGACCAAGCCGTTCGCGATCCAGGAGCTGGAAGCCCGTCTGCGCGCGCTGATCCGCCGCGAACGCCGCCAGGTGGGTTCGGAAGTGCTGAAGGTCGCCGACCTGGTGCTCGATCCGGTCAGCATGCGGGCCACCCGTGCCGGTACCGAACTGCAGCTGTCGCCGATCGGCCTGCGCCTGTTGACCATCCTGATGCGCGAATCGCCGCGCGTGGTCACCCGCCAGGAGATCGAACGCGAGATCTGGGGCAATGGCCTGCCGGATTCGGACACCCTGCGCAGCCATCTGTACAACCTGCGCAAGATCATCGACAAGCCGTTCGACCGTCCGCTGCTGCACACCGTGCAGAGCGCCGGTTACCGCATTGCCGATATTGCCCAGCCGATGGCCTGATCGGGGCCAGGCCGGTGCAGCATCAGGCCCGGCCGGGCAACGACCCCGCACCGGGCACGGATGACCGGCCGGCACTGCCGCCGGTCATCCTCCGTGCACGACTACGGCGCAGCGCGCTGCCTATAATCGCAGCGCTCTGACCGGGACCCCGCAATGCCGCACGGCCTGCCGCGCAAGATCCGTATCGCCTTCATCCTGCAGGCAGTCCTGGCCAGCCTGGGCATCCTGCTCGGTGCCTGGCTGGTTTCGCTGGTGATCAAGCACAGCCTGGTCGGCGCCGCCCTGCGCGAGGAAGCGGCCTATTACTGGACGCTGCACGAGGCCTCGCCGGTGCAGCCACCGCCCAATACCCAGAACATCCGCGGCTACCTGCTGGAAAGCGGGCAGTCGGCGCTGTCATTGCCGGCCAACCTGCGCAACCTGGAACCCGGTTTCCACGAGCTGCCCAAGGATGACCAGCTGGTACTGGTCGATGTGCGTCCGGCCGGCCGCCTGTACCTGGTGTTCCTGCGTTCGCGTGCGGAGATGTTGGCGTTCTGGTTCGGCATCGTGCCGGTGCTGCTGACCCTGTTGGCGGTGTATGGCGCCAGCTGGGTCACCTACCGGGCCTCCAAGCGCCTGGTGTCGCCGGTGAACTGGCTGGCACGGCGCGTCTCGCGCTGGGACCCGGGCCACCCCGAAGCGGCCGATCTGGAGCCGAACAAGCTGCCGGCGGACATGCAGGGCGAGACCCGCCAGCTGGCGGCCGCACTGCATTCGCTGGCCAACCGGGTCAGCGCGCACGTGGCGCGCGAGCGCAACTTCACCCGTGATGCCAGCCATGAGCTGCGCACGCCGTTGACCGTCATCCGCGTGGCCAGCGACATGGCCCTTGGCGATGAAACCCTGCAGCCGCGCCTGCGCCGCAGCCTGCAGCGCATCCAGCGTGCAGGCCGTGACATGGAGGCGGTGATCGATGCGTTCCTGATCCTGGCCCGCGAGGCCGATGTCGAACCGCAGATCGAGCTGTTCGACGTCAACGACATCGTCCGCTACGAGGTGGACAACGCCAACGAGCTGCTGGGCAACCGGCCCGTATCGGTGCACCTGCACGGCGACGGCCCGGTACAGCTGCACGCACCGCCGCGGGTGCTGCAGGTGGTGGTCAGCAACCTGGTGCGCAATGCCTGCAGCTACACCGACGAAGGGCGTATCGACGTGCACGTGCTCAATGACCGGGTGGTGGTGCGCGATACCGGCATCGGCATGTCCGCCGAGGCGCTGTCGCGCGCGTTTGAACCGTTCTACCGCGCCGAGCCGAGCCGTCCGCAGGGCACCGGCCTGGGCCTGTCGATCGTGCGCCGGCTGTGCGACCGCTTCGGCTGGAAGGTCAGCCTGGCCAGCGAGCCGGGCAAGGGCACCGAGGCCACGGTGATCTTCCGGTAGAGGGATTTTGCCGGGCTGCGCCCGGCACCCGCCGAGGCAACATCAACATCAAAAGCGGGCATTCCGTGGAATGGCGGGGCGGTGTGGGTTTGCAGGACACGCCGTAAACCCGTCCATGGGGGCTCGATGGCGCCATCCATGGCGCCAACGGTCCTGCAAACCCACACCGCCCCGCCTTCGACAGTTTCCCGCGATCCGCAGTAGATCCACGCCATGCGTGGATGGGGTTGCTCAGTTGCAGTTGACCTTCGGCGCCAGCGCCCTGGTCCAGATCGCATAGCCGGCCGGGGTCATGTGCAGCATGTCCTCGCGGAACAGCGTCGCATCCGGCTGGCCATCGGCGCCGAGCATCGGCGTGTAGATGTCGGTGAAACCGGTGTTGGGCAGCTTGGCCAGCGCGGCCTTGATCAGCGTGTTGGCCTCGTTGATCGCCGGCAGCAGGTGCGCGCGCGACGGGCTCGGCTTGATCGACAGGTACTCCACCCTGGTCTTCGGCAGGTCGCGATGCACGCGCTGCACGAAGGCGACCACGTCGTCGCGCACCTGCACGGCGCTGCGGCCACTGTTGAGGTCGTTGTCGCCCGCGTAGAAGAACACTTTGCATGGCGCATACGGCACCACGATGCGGTCGGCGTACCAGGTGCTGTCGCGCACTTCCGAGCCGCCGAAGCCGCGGTTGAACACTGGCTGGCCAGGGAAGTCGGTGGCCAGGCTCTCCCAGAAGCGGATCGAGGAGCTGCCGATGAACTCGATGCCACCGCGCGGCGGCGGGGTGGACTGGTCGGCGCTGGCGAAGCGGGCCATGTCGCCGGCCCAGGCCACGTTGGAGACCTGTTCTGGCACACGGGGCGACTCGGCCGGGCTCAGCGCCTGGGCCAGCGGTGCGGCAGTCAGCAGGCCCAGCATCAACAGGCAGGTACGGCGACGGGACATCAGGCGCTCCAGCAGGCAAGGGGCATCCATCATAGGAGCATGCCCGGGCCGTTGCTTGCCCCTGGCAGGCCGTTCAGCGGGCCGGCGCGGGCTGCGGTTGGCGGCCTTGTGGCAAAATGGCCGCCATCTGCCTATTCCTGTGCACCCATGATTCCCTGCCGTGCGTCTGAGCGGTCGCTGCGCCGCGCCCCCGTTGCTGGATGTTCCACCCGTGGCTGATCAGTTCGGCCACCTGCCGCGCGGCCCGCGCCGCATCTTCCAGGCCGCCCGCTGGTCCTGGCAGGGCCTGCGCGCTGCCTGGCTGCACGAGTCCTCGTTCCGGCTTGAGGTCTACCTGCTGATCCTGCTGACGCCGATTGCGATCTGGCTGGGCCAGACGCCGGTCGAACGCGCGCTGCTGATCGGCTCGATGCTGCTGGTGCTGGCGATGGAGCTGGCCAACTCGGCCATCGAAGCGGTGATCGAACGCTACGGCAGTGAGATTCACGAGCTGGCCGGCCGCGCCAAGGACATGGGCTCGGCGGCGGTGTTCGTGCTGATGATGAACGTGTTGCTGTGCTGGGCGCTGGTCGTGGTTCCGCACGCGCTGGCCGGCAACTACGGCTGAAACCCCATTCCCCCACTGCCTTGAAGAGTTTCCATGTCCTTTGAGTTCCTCGCCGACCCCAATGCCTGGGTGACCCTGTTCACGCTCAGCGCGCTGGAAATCGTGCTCGGCATCGACAACCTGGTGTTCATTTCCATTGCTGTCAGCAAGCTGCCGGAAGAGCGCCGCCCGTTCGCCCGCAAGCTCGGCATCGCGGTGGCCTGCATTACCCGCATCGGCCTGCTGGTATCGCTGGCCTACCTGGCGCACATGGCGGCAAACCTGTTCACCGTGGCCGGCATGGGCATCTCCATCCGCGACCTGGTGCTGATCGTTGGCGGCCTGTTCCTGATCATCAAGGGCTGCATGGAGATCAAGGAACTGATCAGCGGTGGCGAGGATGAAGATCCCAGCACCACCAAGGCCTCGGCCGTGTTCGGCTACGTGATCGCGCAGATCGCGGTGATCGACATCGTGTTTTCGCTGGACTCGGTGATCACCGCCGTCGGCATCGCCGACCACATTCCGGTGATGGTCGCCGCGATCCTGCTGTCGGTGATGGTGATGCTGCTGGCCGCCAACCCGCTGGGCCGCTTCATCGATGCCAACCCGACCGTGAAGATGCTGGCGCTCGCCTTCATCCTGATGATCGGCGCGGTGCTGATCCTGGACGGCCTGGACGTGCACGTGCCCAAGCCCTACATCTACGCCGCGATGGGCTTCTCGGTGCTGGTGGAGTGGCTGAACCTGCTGATGCGCCGCCGCGCCCGCGAGCACAACGTGCCGGGCGCCGGCAACTGGTAAGCGCGCCACTGGCGTGTGAGTCCCTCAGAACCCCCGGCATTCCGGGGGTTCTGCGTTGTGGGGGCGAGGTCGGTTCTGCAACGGCATTGTGGTTTTTGCACTTGTGGCTGCGTTCCGGCTTCCACTTGTGAACCAGGATCAACAGTGTTTTCCCGGGGCGAGGCTTAATCCGGCGCAGCAAAGCGCGCAGGCTACGCACTCCCGATTCCCGCCCCCAGGACCCCCCCATGAATTCCAGAGCCGCCTTGCTGGCGCTTGCCGTTGGCGCCTTCGCCATCGGAACCACCGAGTTTGCCCCGATGGGCCTGTTGCCGGTCATCGCCGACGGCGTCGGCGTTGGCATCCCCACTGCGGGCATGCTGATCACCGCCTATGCCGTGGGCGTGATGCTGGGCGCGCCGGTGATGACCCTGCTGATGGGGCGTTTTGGCAAGCGCACCGCGCTGATGCTGCTGATGTCGATCTTCGTCGCCGGCAATCTGTTGTCTGCGCTGGCGCCGAACTACGGGATGCTGCTGCTGTCGCGCCTGGTCACCAGCCTCAACCATGGTGCCTTCTTCGGCATCGGTGCGGTGGTCGCTGCGAGCCTGGTGCCGAAGGAAAAGCAGGCCGCTGCCGTGGCCACCATGTTCATGGGCCTGACCATCGCCAACATCGGCGGCGTGCCGCTGGCGACCTGGGTGGGGCAGCAGCTGGGCTGGCGCCTGTCCTTCGCCGGTACCGCAGTGCTGGGCCTGGTTGCGATCACTGCGCTGGGTTTCGCGCTGCCGGCATCTGCACCGGGGCCGCGCCCGGACGTGCGCCGCGAACTGAAGGCGATCCTGCAGCCGCAGGTGCTGCTGGCGATGGCCACCACCGTGCTTGGTGCGGGTGCGATGTTCACCCTCTATACCTACGTCGCACCGGTGCTGACCGAATTGACCGGCGCCTCCAATGCCTTCATCGCGATGTCGCTGGCCCTGATCGGCATCGGCTTCACCTTCGGCAACGGCATCGGTGGACGCATGGCTGACTGGTCGCTCGATGGCGCCACACGGATCCTGCTGGCCGTCCTGGCGGTGCTGATGTTCGTGCTGCCGCTGGCCTTCATGAGCCACGCCACCGCGGCGCTGGGTGTACTGCTGTTCGGTGCGGCGACCTTCGCCCTCGTGCCGCCGCTGCAGATCCGGGTGATGCAGGTGGCCAGCGAGGCGCCGGGCCTGGCGTCGTCGATCAACGTGGGTGCATTCAACCTGGGCAATGCGGTAGGTGCTGCGCTGGGGGGGGCGGTGATCAGCTCGGGACTGGGCTACGCCGCGATTCCGGTGGCCGGTGGCCTGCTGGCCGCGTCGGGCCTGCTGCTGGCATGGCTGGGGCGTCCGCGTACTGCGGTGGCTGAGGCCTGCTGAGTGATATGGGGTTCCGGCAGGGCTTGCAGCCCTGCACCCGCTAAAGGCGAAGGCAACCGCCGAAGCAACAGCAACCGCAACAGCCGGCGCTGGTTTTCTGAGGGTTGGGCGGGGCGGTGTGGGTTGGCAGGACACGCCGTGAACCCATCCATGGGGGCTCGATGGCGCCATCCATGGCGCCAACGGTCCTGCCAACCCGCACCGCCCCACCTCCGACAGATTGCCGCGATCGGTCGGAACGGCGTTCTGCTTTGGTAGGTGTCGACCTTGGTCGACACGAATGCCTGAAGAACCGGCTTTTGCTTTTGATTTTTCTTTTGATCTTCCCGCGGTGCGCAGAAAACTGTCCATGGCCGGGAGGGTGGGTTGGCTGGGGGCGTGAGCCGCATGGATGCGGCGACCGAGCTTACATGGACGTACTTGCAGCGGCCCCCAGCCGACCCACCCTCCCGGCCCATCCCCGAGCTGGCTGGACCACACCGCGGAGGGGGCGGCGCCGATGGCCGGTCTTTCACCCGAACCATGGCATGCTCGGCGCCAAGCCCACCCGGAACCTCCGCCATGCGCCTGTTCACCCGTGTCCTGCCCCTGATGCTGCTGGCCTCCCTGCTGTCCGGCTGCGGCTACAACGCCATCCAGCAGAAGGATGAGGCGGTCAAGGCCAGCTGGTCCGAAGTGCTCAACCAGTACAAGCGCCGCGCCGACCTGGTGCCCAACCTGGTGCAGACAGTCAAAGGTTTCGCCAGCCAGGAAGAGCGCGTGCTGACCGAAGTCACCAACGCCCGCTCGCGTGTCGGCCAGATCAACGTCAACGCCGACGACGAGGCCTCGCTCAAGCAGTTCCAGCAGGCCCAGGGTGAACTCGGCAGCGCGCTGTCGCGGCTGCTGGTGGTGACCGAGAACTACCCGGTGCTGAAGTCCGACCAGAACTTCCGCGACCTGCAGGCCCAGCTGGAAGGCACCGAAAACCGGATCACGGTTGCGCGTGGTCGTTACATCCAGCAGGTGCAGGACTACAACACCTACATCCGTTCGTTCCCGCAGGTGATCACCGCCAAGATCTTCGGCTACAAGACCAAGCCGAACTTCACCGTGGACAACGAAGCGCAGATCTCCAACGCACCGGCGGTGGATTTCGGCAACGCGCCGCAGCAGCAGCCGGCACCGCAGCCGGGCCACTGACCGATGCGCCTGGCCACTGCGCTGCTGGCCCTGCTGCTGTGGCTGCCGCTGGCGGCACAGGCCCAGCAGCTGGCGCCGATTCCGGCGCTGGATTCGCCGGTGGTCGATACCACCGGCACGCTGGATGCTGCGCAGAAGCAGGCGCTGGTGCAGCAGGCGCTGGACCTGCAACAGCGCAAGGGCAGCCAGCTGCAGGTGCTGGTGGTACCCACCACCCAGCCGGAGGACATCGCGCAGTACACCACGCGGGTCTTCGACCAGTGGCAGATCGGCCGCAAGGGCGTGGATGACGGCGTGCTGCTGGTGGTGGCCAAGGAGGACCGGCGCGTGCGGATCGAGCCGGGTTACGGCCTGGAAGGCGCGATTCCCGATGCCATCGCCAACCGGGTCATCCAGGAGTACCTGGTGCCGCGCTTCCGCGCCGGCGACTACGCCGGGGGCATCACCGATGCCACCGCCGTGCTGGTCAAGCTGATCGATGGCGAAACGCTGCCGGCACCGGTCAGTGGCCATCGTGGGCGCGAGCCGGGTGCCGGCGGCGATGCCTGGTTTCTGGCGCTGTTCATCGGTGTGTTCGCCGGCAGCATCCTGCGCGGCGTGTTCGCGCGCGTGCCGCGCCCGCTGCGTGGCCTGCTCGGCGGCGCTGGCGCAGCCGTGGCGGCGTTCCTGTTCACCTCCACCCTGCTGGCCAGTGGCCTGGCCGGCGTGGTTGGCCTGATCGTGGCGATGCTGTCCGGCCATCCGGGGCGCTTTGCCGGCGGTGGTGGCTGGGGCGGCGGCAGCTGGGGCGGGGGAGGCGGCTTCGGCGGTGGTGGTGGATTCGGCGGTGGTGGCGGCTGGGGCGGCGGCGGTGGCCGTTCCGGTGGCGGTGGCGCTTCGGGAGGCTGGTGATGATCCAACGTCTGTTCCGCCATGTATTCTCGCCCTCGGTGCGGCGTGCCTTCCCGCCAGCCACGCTGCAGGCGATCACCGAGGCCATCGCCGCCGGTGAGCAGCGCCACGGCGGTCAGGTGATGTTCGCTGTGGAGGCCGATCTGCCGCTGGCCGCGTTGTGGCACAAGGTCACCCCGAGGCAGGCCGCCGAGCATGCCTTCGCACGCCTGCGCACCTGGGATACCGCCCACAACAACGGCGTGCTGATCTACCTGCTGCTGGCCGACCATGCCATCGAGATCGTCGCCGACCGAGGCCTGCATGGCCGGGTCAGCCCGGCGCAGTGGCAGCGGGTCTGCACCCATCTGCGCGAGGGCCTGCGTGGTTCCAATCCGGTGGAAGCGCTGCAGGATGCCATCGACGAGGTCTCCAGCCTGATCGAAGGGCACTTTCCGGCCTCGACGCGGTCGAACGATGACGCGTTGCCGAACTCGCCCCAGCTTCTTGGTTGAGCCGGGGCGGCACTGGCCCGAGAATAGGCGTTCAACCGCAAGGCACCTTCCATGATCTATTTCCACGACATCGACCCCATCGCCCTCTCGCTGGGGCCGATCAAGGTGCACTGGTACGGCATCATGTACCTGCTCGGCTTCACTGCGGCCTGGCTGCTGGGCCGCACGCGCATCGCGGCCGGGCGCCTGCCGGGCGTCGATGCCAACGGCTTCTCCGACCTGTTGTTCTACGCCATGCTCGGCGTGGTGCTGGGCGGCCGCATCGGCTACATGCTGTTCTACGCGCTGGGCGATTTCCTGCACAACCCGCTGCTGCTGTTCAAGGTGTGGGACGGTGGCATGAGCTTCCATGGCGGCCTGCTGGGCGTGCTGGGTGCCTGCTGGTGGTGGTCGCGCAAGCACGCGCTGCACTTCTTCGACACCATGGATTTCATGGCGCCGCTGGTACCGCTGGGCCTGGGTTTTGGTCGCATCGGCAACTTCATCGGCGCCGAGCTGTGGGGCAAGTACACCGACGGCACGTGGGGCGTGGTGTTCCCGTCGGGCCTGCCGGCGCCGCTGAACCAGTTGGACCACGCGACCCTGCAGGCGCAGTTCGCCACCGGCGCGCTGAACCAGTTCGCCCGCCATCCCTCGCAGCTGTATGAAGCGTTCCTGGAAGGCCTGGTGATGTTCGTGGTGCTGTGGACGGTGTCGGCCAGGCCGCGCCACCGTTATCTGGTCGGCGGCCTGTTCGCGCTGATGTACGGCCTGTTCCGCTTCGCCGTCGAATTCGTACGCATGCCCGACAACGGCGTCTACGTGGCCTTCGACTGGCTGACCCGTGGTCAGATCCTCAGCCTGCCGCTCATCGCCTTCGGCCTGGTGCTGCTGGCGATGTCGCGCCGCGCGCCGGTGCTGCAGCCGCAACCGGTGATGGCTGCGGAGGGCAAGGCATGAAGGCCTACCTGGACCTGCTCGCGCATGTGCTGGAACATGGCGCGCAGAAGAGCGACCGCACCGGCACCGGCACCCGCAGCGTGTTCGGCTGGCAGATGCGCTTCGACCTCAATGAAGGTTTCCCGCTGGTCACCACCAAGAAGCTGCACCTGCGCTCGATCATCCACGAGCTGCTGTGGTTCCTGAAGGGCGATACCAACATCGGCTACCTGAAGGACAACCAGGTACGCATCTGGGACGAGTGGGCCGACGAGAACGGCGACCTCGGTCCGGTCTACGGCAAGCAGTGGCGCAGCTGGGCCACCGCCGATGGCCGCGAGATCGACCAGATGCAGTGGCTGGTGGACGAGATCAAGCGCAACCCCGATTCGCGCCGGCTGGTGGTCAGCGCCTGGAACGTGGGCGAGCTTTCGCAGATGGCGCTGATGCCGTGCCACAACCTGTTCCAGTTCTACGTGGTGGACGGCAAGCTCAGCTGCCAGCTCTACCAGCGCAGCGGCGACATCTTCCTCGGCGTGCCGTTCAACATCGCCAGCTATGCGCTGCTGACCCACATGGTGGCGCAGGCCACCGGCCTGGGCGTGGGCGACTTTGTGCATACGCTGGGCGACGCGCACCTGTATTCGAACCACTTCGAGCAGGCGCGCGAGCAGCTTTCGCGTGAACCGCGCGCGCTGCCGAGGCTGTGGTTGAACCCGGAGGTGACCGACCTGTTCGGCTTCCGGTTCGACGACATCCGCATCGACGGCTATGACCCGCACCCGGCGATCAAGGCGCCGGTGGCGGTGTGAGTGCCATGAAGCTCTCGATGATCGTGGCGCTGGACCGCAACTGGGGCATCGGCCAGGGCAATGCCATGCCCTGGCACCTGCCGGATGATTTCAAGCACTTCAAGGCGCTCACCCTGGGCAAGCCGATCCTGATGGGGCGCAGGACGGCCGAGTCGATCGGCCGCGTACTGCCGGGGCGGACCAACCTGGTGCTGACCCGCAGCGGCCAGGTGCCGTTCGCGGGCATGCGCGCGGTGGCGTCGCTGGACGAGGCGAAGGCGATTGCCGAAGGCGAGGGCGCCAGCGAGCTGTGCATCATCGGCGGCGGTGAGATTTTCCGTCAGCTGCTCGACCAGGCCAGCGACCTGTACCTGACCTGGGTCGATGCCGAAGTCCCCGCGGATACCCATTTCCCCGAGGTGGACGTGCAGGACTGGCGGGAAGTGAGCAGCGAGCCGCACCCGGCCGACGAACGCCATGCCTACGCGTTCCGCTTCGTGCACTACGTGCGCCGCTGAGGATGGTTTCCTGTAGAGCCGAGCCATGCTCGGCTGCTGTTGCCTGACCCCTCCCGTAGCCGAGCATGGCCCGGCTCTACAGGGGCCTACGGCATCCGGTAGTGCCCGATGATCGCGTGCTGGAACAGCAGGTTCTCTTCACGCGTGCCGCGTGCGATGTTGTGCAGCACCAGCGGTGTGCCATTGGCCAGCCTCCGGTCGGAGACGATGCCGACATGCAGCAGACCGTTGCCGTTGAGCTTCCAGGCCACGATGTCACCGGCCGCATAGTCGGCGGCGAGGGCGGTGATCGGTTGCTGCCAGCCCTGCCGTTCGAACCAGCGCATCAGGTTCGGTACGCGGCGATGATCAATGTTGCGGTCCGGTCGTGACAGGCCCCAGATCGCCGGATAGGCGCTGAAGTTGCCGCGCATGTCTTCGTGCAGGCGCGCCTGCAGGTCCAGGCCCTGGCTGCGCAGGGCGCGCACCACCACGTCGGTGCACACGCCGCGATCAAGCGGGACGTCGCCGCCGGGATAGGACAGGACCTGGTAGGCGGGATCGTAACGGGTGGTGACGCCGATCTGCGCGCGCGCTGCAGCCACCAGTGGCGGCGAAGGCGCCTGTGGCTGCGATGGCGTGGGGGCGGCATTTCCGCCGCCGGTGGGAGCCGGAGCCGAAGCAGGCTGGCAGCCGCTGACCAGGGCCAGCGTCAGCAGCAGCACCCTCCATGGTGCCCAGCCGCGCCGCGTCATGCCTGCGGCGCGGCGCCGTTGTTGTTGGGTCCACCGGAACCTCCACCACCACCACCACCTCGACGGCGACGACGGCGCGGACCACGGTTGCCCGGGCTGGCAGCAGCGGCGTTGCCGCCGCCCTGTTCCTTGCCCTGCACCGCAGCGGAGGGGCGCTCGTGCGCCGGTCGCGCCGGCGGGCGGGCGTGGGGTATGGGGGCCGGTACATCGCGGCCCGGCACCTGCACCACGCGCAGCTCGTCGGTATCGAGCTGGATCGCGGTCAGCTTGCCGCCCCAGACTGCGCCGGTGTCGATGGCGTGCACGCCCTGGGTGATGGTCAGGCCCAGCGCCGACCAGTGGCCGCAGACGATCTTGAGGTCGCGCTCGACCCGGCCCGGTACTTCGAACCAGGGGTAGAGTCCCTGTTCCTGCGTGCCGGGGGTGCCCTTGTCCTCGATGCCGATGCGCCCGCGCGGGGTGCAGTAGCGCATGCGGGTGAGCACGTTGATGATCGCGCGCGAACGGTCGTAGCCGGACAGGTTCGGCGCCCAGCTTGGCTTGTCGCCGTACATGTTGCGGAACAGCTTGCGGTAGCCGGCGCCGTGCAGCTGCACCTCGACTTCGGCAGCGTGCTTCTCTGCCATCTGCGTGGTCCACTTCGGCGCCAGGCCGGCGTGCACCATCATCCAGCCCAGCTCGCGATCCACATGCACCAGCTTCTGCAGGCGCAGCCAGTCCAGCAGTTCGTCGCGGTCCTCGGCCTGCACGATGCGCAGCAGGTCCGGGTTGACCTTGCGCTGCTCCTCTTCGGTGCGTGCACCGACGGCCAGCAGCGAAAGATCATGGTTGCCCAGCACCACCACGCTGTGCTCGCGCAGCGAATGCACCAGCCGCAGCGTTTCCAGCGACTGGCCGCCACGGTTGACCAGGTCGCCGCAGAACCACAGGGTGTCCTGGGCCGGATCGAAGCGGATCTTCTCCAGCAACCGCTGGGTAACGTCGTAGCAGCCCTGCAGGTCGCCGATCGCCCACACACTCATCGTTCGGCCTCCGTGTCAGTGCAGGGTACGCGGGACGGCCAGCACGAACGGTGCGACCGGCGCGGCAAATTCGGTGCCATCGTCGGCGACCATGTCGTAGTGCCCCTGCATCGTCCCGTGATCGGTCCCCAGCATGACACCGGACGTGTAACGGAAGTCTTCACCGGGGCGCAGCCGCGGCTGCTCGCCGATCACCCCGTCGCCATCGACATGCTCGACACGGCCGTTGGCATCGGTGATGCGCCAGTGGCGTGCGACCAGGCGTGCGGCGACCCGCCCCTGGTTGTGGATGCGGATCGTGTAGGCGAACGCAAAGCGACCGTCTTCCGGCGCGGATTGATCGTCGAGGAAGCGCGGCGCGACTTCGACGGAGATGGCATATACGTCAGCGTCTTCCATACCGGCAGTGTAATCAGGAGGCATTGGCCAAAGCGATGAATTCGGCCACGTCCAGCTGTTCGGCGCGGGCATCGGGACGCACGCCGGCGGCGATGAACTGCTCGGCGGACACCACGTTGTTCAGGGCATTGCGCAGGGTCTTGCGGCGCTGCCCGAAGGCGGCCTTGACCACCTCGGCGAAGCGCGTGTGGTCGTTGATGTTGATCGAGGCCGGATCACGCGGCACCAGCCGCACCACGGCCGAATCGACTTTCGGCGGCGGCCGGAACGCGCCCGGCGGCACCACGAACAGCGAGGTCACCTGGCAGTAGGCCTGCAGCATTACGCTGAGGCGGCCATACACCTTGCTGCCGGGGCCGGCGGCCATGCGGTCGACCACTTCCTTCTGCAGCATGAAGTGCATGTCGCGGATCACCGCGGCATGCTCCAGCGCGTGGAACAGGATGGGCGAGGAGATGTTGTAGGGCAGGTTGCCGACCAGGCGGATCGGCTGGCCGTCGGCCAGTTCGGTGAGGTCCACGCGCAGCACGTCGCGATGGACGATGGTCAGCTCGCCCAGCGGCTCGGCGGCAGCGGTCAGTGGCGCGATCAGGTCGCGGTCGAACTCGATCACCGTCAGCTTCGGGTGCACGCGCAGCAGCGGCAGGGTGATGGCGCCCTGGCCGGGTCCGATCTCGACCAGGCGGTCACCATCTTTCGGATTGACCGCCATCACGATCTTGTCGATGTAGTGGCGATCGGCCAGGAAATGCTGGCCAAGCTGCTTCTTGGCCGGTGCGGTGAACACTGGGCCGGAGGGGGAATGCGGGGAATTCATGCGCTCAGTGTACGTTGCCGCGCCAGCTGCGCACACAGCGTCGTTGCCGCCTGCAGGCTGGAAGGATCGGCGATGCCGCGGCCGGCCAGGTCCAGCGCGGTGCCATGGTCGACCGCCACGCGCGGGTAGGGCAGGCCCAGGGTCAGGTTCACCGCCTGCTCGAAGCCGGAATACTTCAGCACCGGCAGGCCCTGGTCGTGGTACATCGCCAGCACGGTGTCGAAACCGGCCAGCTTGGCCGGCAGGAAGGCGGTGTCGGCCGGCAGCGGCCCGACCAGGTCCATGCCCTCCGCACGCAGGCGCTGCAGCAGCGGGATGACCAGGTCCAGTTCTTCGCGGCCCAGGTGGCCGTCTTCGCCGGCATGCGGGTTCAGGCCGAGCACCGCGATGCGCGGCGCAGGCAGGCCGAACTCGCGGCGCAGCGCGGCATGCACCGTGCGCAGGGTGTGTTCCAAGCTGGGCGCGGTGATCGCATCGGCCACCTCGCGCAGCGGCAGGTGGGTGGTGGCCAGCGCAACGCGGACAATGTGATTGGCCAGCATCATCACCACCTTCACTCCGGCCTGGTCGGCCAGCAGTTCAGTGGTACCACTGTAGGCAATGCCGCCTTCGTTGATGACCGCCTTGTGTACCGGGCCGGTCACCACACCGTGCAGCTCACCGGACAGGCAGGCCTGGCCGGCGCCGAGCAGGGCACCGATGACCGCGCTGGCATTGGCCGGATCGGCCTGGCCGAAGTGGCTGGGCGCCGCGTTGCGGACGGCGCGCAGGCGCAGATCGCCCGGGGCGCGTGCTTCGGCGTCCTCGGGCAGCAGTTGCAGGGGCAGGTTCAGCGCGGCCGCGGCCGCGCGCAGGGTGTCCGGGTCGGCGAAGGCCAGCAGCCGGCAATCTTCACGCGGCTGCTGGACGAGGCGGACACACAGCTCCGGGCCGATCCCGGCGGGCTCGCCCGGTACCAGAGCGAGCTCGGGGCGCATCGGTCAGGACTGCGGCGGAGTGGCGGTGTTTTCCGCGCGGTCGCCGCTGCGGAAACTGACGTAGGCTTCGCCACGCAGTTCCTGCAGGAAGCGGTTGTACTCGTCTTCCAGCTTGCGACGGCCGATGGTCTCGCGGACCTGGGCACGCTGGTTGTCGGTGGTCACGTCGGTCTGGCGGGTCGCCACGCGCTGCACGATGTGCCAACCGGCGTCGGTGCGGAACGGCTGGCTGACGCCACCATCCTGCAGGCCACTCACCTGCTGGCCGAAGGCCGGACCGAACGCGTCAGCCGGGAACCAGCCGAGATCACCGCCCTGGCCCTTGCTGTTGTTGTCCTCGGAGGACTCCCTGGCAACGGTCTGGAAGTCGGCGCCGCCAGCAATGCGGGCGCGCAGGGTATCGATCTTGGCCTTGGCAGCGGCATCGGTCTGGTGGTCGTCCACGCGGACCAGGATGTGGCGGCCGTGGTACTCGGTGACCGTCTGCTCACCGGCGGCGGAACTGCTGTCACGCACTTCCACCAGCTTCAGCAGCTGGAAGCCGCTCGGGCCGCGGATCGGGCCGACCACCTCGCCCGGCTTCATCCTTTCCATCAACTGGGCAAAGGCCTGCGGGATTTCATCCAGGCTGCGCCAGCCCAGATCGCCGCCTTCCAGTGCGTTCGGGCTGTCCGAATAGCGCACGGCCGCCGCGTTGAAGTCCAGCTCGCCCTTGTCCAGCAGGGCCTTCACGCCATCGGCCTTCTTCTGGCCGGTGGCGATCTGGTCGGCGTTGGCACCGTCGGGCAGGGCGATCAGGATGTGCGCCAAATGGTACTGGTTGCCTACCGTGGCCTGCTGCTTCAGCGCGGCGTCGACTTCACCCTCGCTGACGCTGATGCGGCTCTGCGCGAAGCTCTGGCGCAGGCGCTGCACGGTGATCTCGTCACGCACCGACGCGCGGAAATCGTTGAAATCGATACCGTCCTGGGCCAGGCGCTGGCGCAGGGCATCCAGGTTCGAACCGTTCTGCTGGGCGATGGCGTTCATCGCCTGGTTCAGCTCCTGGTCGCTGACACGGATGCCGCTGCCCTGGGCGCGGGCCACCTGCAGCTTGACCAGCACCAGGCGTTCGAGCACCTGGCGGCTGAGCACGTCTTCCGGCGGCAGCTGGTTTTCACGGCCGGCGTACTGCGCCTTGATGTTGGCGATCGCACGCTGGAGCTCGCTCTGCAGGATCACGTCCTCATCGACGACGGCAGCGATGCGGTCAAGCGGCTGCGCCTCCTGGGCAAGCACCTGCAGGGGGGCGGACACGCTGGACACCGCCAGCAGCGAGGCGAGAAGAACGGGGAAGCGCTTGGTCATGGGATCAGGTTCGGATCGTAGTCATCCCGGGTCGCCCCGGTGTTGCTCGGCGGCACGAGATAGAGGTCGTCGCGGTTGTAGCCGAGGATAGCACGGCGCAGGGTACGGTCCGTGTCCTGCCCCAGGGAGCTCAGGCCCTTGAGCACGAACTCCAGCTGGATGGCGTTGTTCATCTCGCCTTCGCGGTTGCGGACGTAACGGCGGGCGACCGCACGCACGGCCAGGCAGCAGCTGTCCCACTGGACGCCGGCGATGATTTCCAGCGGTTCCTTGTCCTGCAGCGAGTAGTAGTAGCGGCCGACCAGGCTCCAGCGCGCATTCAGCGGGTACAGGAACGACAGGTCGGCCTGTTCCAGCAGGGTACGGTCGTGCTTGTTGGCGGTGGCCGGGGCGCCCGAGTTGATGCGGTAGCGGTAGCTGAGGTTGATCACGCCATCGTTGGGCATCAGGTAGCGGGCACGGACGCTGGCCAGATCCTCGCGCTTGTACTTCGGGTCCCACTGGTAGGTGGCACCCAGGGTCCAGCGGTCGTTGATCATGTAGTTGCCGTCGGCGATCCACGCCGACTTGCCCTTTTCCACCGGCGCGCCGCCCGGGGTGACGGTCACCCGCGACTCGTCGAAGTACTGGATCTGGCCGATGGCAGCCGAGAAGCGTTCCTTGCCGGTGGTCTGGTCGATGAAGCGGGTGCCCAGTGCCAGGGTCAGCTGGTTGGCATCGTTCTGGCGGTCGGCGCCGGTGTAGCGCGAGTCGCGGAACAGCTGGCCCCAGCTGAAGGTGAAGTCACGGGTATCGAAGATCGGCAGCTCGTCCTGGTTGCGGTACGGCGTGCGCAGGTAGAACAGGCGCGGTTCCAGGGTCTGCAGGAAGGACTTGCCGCCGATACGGGTCTCGCGGTCGAAGAACAGGCCGGCGTCGATGCTGCCGATCGGCAGGCTGCGGCTGGGCGAGGTGTTGCCGCGCAGCTGTTCCGGTGTGGCGGTGTTCGGGTCGATGCCCTGCGAACGCAGGATCTGGCCACGGATACCGTCCACGCCGTCGGCCAGGCCGCGATCCAGCTGGTAGGCGGTATAGCGGTAGGCCAGGGTCGGCGTGATGTACCAGGCCGCGCCACTGATCGGGAACGACACGTACGGCTTCACGTCCAGACGCGAGCCGCCGCTCACATTCAAGCCCTCGGTCTTCCGGCGACCATCGCGCGTGTACTGCAGGTCGGGTCCCGCATCGGCGCCGTACTTGAAGTTGATGTCGTCGTGGGTGAAGCGCACGGCTTCGGCATAGATGCCGGTTTCCAGCCACGGCAGGACCGGCTTGTCCCAGTTGAGGTACAGGCGCGGCTGGCGGTTGTACGGCAGCGCGCTTTCATTGAGCGTGTAGTCGGTCAGCTGCCAGCGGTCGGCCATGATGCCGGCCGTCCAGTTCCTGCCGGTGCCGTACAGGCCTACGGTGCTCTGCAGGTTCGAGGCAGTCACCCCGACCAGGCGGTTGGCGAAGTCCTCGACATAGCGCTCGTCGCTGACCCAGGCCAGGTTGGCGCGGGCCTGCCAGTGGCTGTCCACGTTGTGGTACCCGCTGAACATCACCCGGCCGCGGTCGCGGTCGCGCAGCTTGTCATTGGGCATGAACGCGGTCAGCAGTTCGCCGCGGCCGCCGTTGTAGAGATAGCGGAACTCGTTGTCGAGCATCAGGCCGCGCCGGCTCATGTAGCGCGGGGTCAACGTGTCGTCGTAGTTCGGCGCCAGGTTGAAGTAGATCGGCTGTGCGTAGTCGAAACCGTTGCGTCCGGACATGCCCAGCTGCGGGAACAGCAGGCCGGTCTTGCGCCGGTCATCGATCGGGAACTTGAAGTACGGTGCCCACAGCACCGGCACCTTGCCGATCCGCAGCACGGCGTTGCGGGCGGTACCGAAGCCCTCGTCGTTGTCCACTTCGATCTGCGGCGCCGACAGCTTCCACACCGGCTGTGACGGGTCGCAGGTGGTGTAGGTGGAGCGGTGCATCTGGCCGACCGCGCCCTGCAGGTCGACCGACTCGGCATCGCCGTTGCCGCGGCGCGACACCAGCTGGTACTTGATGTCGGTGATCTTGTGGGTGTCGCTTTCCTGGTTGCCCTCGGCGCGCTTGGCGACCATGCGGATCGAGGAGTCCTGGTAGCGGACATTGCCGTCGGCGATGTAGTTGCCGCTCTCGGTATCGAAGCTGAGCTTGTCGGTGCCGACGAACTGGTCGCCGCGGCGCAGGGCCACGTTGCCTTCGTACTGCGGCACGGTGGTCGTGCCCAGCAGCTGGTCACCCTCGATGTCGGTCGGCTGCTGCTCGCGCGCAGCGCTGGCGGCGGCCTTGTCCTGCCCCGGGACCGGGGTGGGGGCATCGGTGAACGCGGGAATCACGTCGGTAGCCGGGCACAGGCCCCAGTTGAGCGGCTTTTCATCGGCCATTGCCGGCAGGCAGATGGCGATGCTCAGAGGCAGGGGAAGCAGGCGGAGGGCTCGGCGCACGCGGTTCGGATTCGGGCGAAAACGGACGGTAGCTTGCCCCATCCCTTGCATAGGGGCAATGAAGGACGCCGGAGCCTGCCGGTTCGGGTTCATCCGGAGACGCTGCCGGGAGGGGGCGGCAGCAGGGCCCGGACATGGGCCACGCTGCACTCGGCAAGCGCCTGCAGGTCATAGCCGCCTTCCAGCATCGAGACCACCCGGCCGGCCGCATGGCGCCGCGCCAGCGCATGCAGTTCCCGGGTGATCCAGGCGAAATCGTCGGTTTCCAGCATCAGGTCGGCCTGCGGGTCGCGCAGGTGGGCATCGAAGCCGGCCGAGATCAGCAGCAGCTGCGGGCGGAAGTCGTCGATGGCCGGCAGCATCTCGTCGGCCCACACGTTGCGGAAGCGGAAACCGCCACTGCCGGGGGGCAGCAGGATGTTCATCAGGTTGCCGGCACCGCGGTCGCGGCGCAGGCCCGAATTGGGGAACAGCCCGGCCTGGTGGGTGCTGTAGTAGGAGACCCGGGCGTCGTGCTGGAAGATGTCCTGGGTGCCGTTGCCATGGTGGACATCGAAATCGACTACTGCGATCCGCTCCAGCCCATGGCGGTCACGGGCATAGGCGGCGGCGATGGCGATGTTGTTGAGCAGGCAGAAGCCCATCGCCGTGCTGCTGGTAGCGTGGTGACCCGGGGGCCGCACTGCGCAGAAGGCCAGCGGGTCCTCGCCCAGCATCACCGCATCGACCGCCGCCACCCCGGCGCCGGCGGCGTGCACGGCGGCACTGGCCGAGCCCGGCGAGGTCCAGGTGTCCATGTCCAGCTGGCGCAGCGGCGCGGTCTGCGGCTGCAGCACGAAGTCCAGCAGGGCGCTGTCGTGGACCCGGGTCAGTTCGCCGAACTTGGCCGGCGGCGCCTCGCGCCAGTCCAGCTGGCCGGGGAACGCGGTGTGCAGGGCATCGAGCACATGCTGCAGGCGTTGCGGGCACTCCGGATGGCCAGGGCCGGGGTCATGCAGCAGGCAGGACGGATGGGTGAAGACCAGCATCGTGCCGACTCAGCGCTGGCGCTGCTGTGGCTGCCACAGCGCTTCGCCATGGCCGTCGGCGCGGGCCAGTACGCGGGCCAGCACGAACAACAGGTCCGACAGCCGGTTGAGGTACTGCAACGCCTCGCTGCGCACGGCTTCGTGGCGGGCCAGGGTGACCGTCTCGCGCTCGGCGCGGCGGACGATGGTGCGGGCCAGGTGGCAGCGTGCGGCGGCCTCGCCCCCGGCCGGCAGGATGAACTCCTTCAACATCGGCAGGTGGGCGTTGTAGTGGTCCAGCTGCTGTTCCAGTGCCGAGACATCGGCGGCGTGGATGGCGGCGTGGCCCGGGATGCAGAGCTCGGCGCCCAGGTCGAACAGCTGGTGCTGCAGATGCACCACCAGCGCGCGGACATCCTCGGGCAGCGCGGTGGCAAGCAGCAGGCCGAGCGCAGCGTTGGCTTCATCGACGGTGCCGTAGGACGCCACCCGGGCGTCGTCCTTGGCGACGCGCTGGCCGTCGCCGAGGCCGGTAGTGCCGTCGTCGCCGGTGCGGGTGTAGATGCGCGAGAGGCGATGACCCATGGCGCGGCTCAGTGCCGGATGTCGCGGCGGGCCTGCTGGAGCTTCAGTACCTGCTCCACCGCCAGCTGCAATGCCGCCGCCAGCGCCACGTAGATCGCGGTGGTGCGCAGGTAGGGGCCGAACCATTGTGCGTAGTTCTGCGCCCAGCCGGCCAGCGTCGGCTCGGCGACGTTGCGGGTGGTCCAGTAGAAGCCGCCCTGCGCCAGCAGGTGGCAGACCGCCACCGACGCCACCAGCAGCAGCGCACCCTTGGCCAGCACCGGCCAGCGCGCGCCTTGGTAGTTGCGGCCCAGCAGCATGCCGCCGGCCCACAGCGAGAAGTACGCCGGCAGCAGCAGCCAGTAACCCGGCGACACGCAGTAGTGCTGCCAGAAATCCAGGCCGCTGCTGCGGATCACGATCCAGTCCACCAGCACGGCGAACACCATCAGCAGCGGAAACGCCCAGCGTGTCCACGTGGCCAGGTAGAAGCCACCGATGAAGAACACCGCCCAGGAGGCATCGGGGATCGCCGCGAAGTGGTTGACCCGGGTCGCCGCCAGCAACAGCACGAGGACGGACAGGACGAAGGCGCGGTTGGCGGTGGCGGACATGGCAGCGGGCCCGGAGCGGATTCAGGTTTCATTCTAGCCCGCCGCGCCGGTTGGCGCAGGTCGGGTGGTGTTGGGTGTTCGGGCAGGGCGAGCGCGTATCATGAACATCATGAGTGAACGACATGACGTGCTGATCGTCGGTGGTGGCCTGGTCGGTGCCAGCCTGGCCATCGCCCTGGACCGCCTGGGTCGCGATGTGGGCCTGCTCGAGGCCAGCCCGGCCGGCGAGCTGCCAGCGGTGTTCGACCAGCGCAACCTCAGTTTTGCCGCTGCCACGGTCAATGCGCTGACCGCTTTGGGGGTCATGCAGAAGCTGGCGATGGCGCCGGGCCCGATCCGCCGCATCCACGTCAGCCGCGCCGGCGACTTCGGCCGCGTGCAGCTGGAGGCTTCCGACTACGACCGGCCGTGGTTCGGCCAGGTAGTGGTGGCGCGGGACTTCGGCCAGGCGCTGGAAGCGCGCCTGCAGGAGCTGCCGCGGCTGCGGCGCTACCGGCCGATGCGCTTCCTGGGCCTGGGCGAGGTGGTCGACGGCTACCGCCAGGTGCGGGTGGCCGACGAGACCGGCGAGCGCGTGCTGCTGGCCCGGCTGGTGGTGGGGGCCGATGGCACGACCAGTGGCGTGCGCGGCGCGCTGGGCATTGAGGTCGACCGCCATGATTTCCGGCAGACCCTGTTCGTGGCCCGCGTGCGCAGCCAGCGTGCGCCGGACGGCACCGCCTGGGAGCGCTTCACCGATACCGGCCCGACCGCCCTGCTGCCGCGTGGCGATCGCCACTTCGGCACCGTGCACGGTGTTGCGCGCGACCAGGCCGATGCGGTGATGGCGCTGGACGATGCGGCTTGGCTGCAACGCCTGCAGAACGCGATCGGCTGGCGCGCAGGCCGGCTGCTCGAATCCGGCCCGCGCAGTGCGTATCCGCTCATCCAGGTGCTGGCGCGCGCGCTGGCCGGAGAGCGTGCGGTGCTGCTCGGCAATGCCGCGCAGACCATCCATCCGCTGGGTGCGCAGGGCTTCAACCTGGGCCTGCGCGATGCGCTGACCCTGGCCGAACTGCTGGAGGATGCGCATGAGGATGCCGGCAGCGATGCACTGCTGCAGGCCTATGTCGCGCGCCGCGAGGAGGACCGCCGGCAGACGGTGGCATTCTCCGGCGGGCTGGCGCGCCTGACCAGCAATCCGGCGCCGCTGATGCGGCCGCTGCGCAGCCTCGGCCTGGTGGCCGCGCAGCGCGCCTCGGTGCAGTCGATGCTGGTCGGTGGCGCGATGGGCTTCCGCGGCGAGGTGCCGCAGCTGTGCCGTGGAGAAGTGGCATGAGCCGGCGTGCGCGTCTTGATGTGGCCATCGTTGGCGGTGGCGTGGTCGGTGCCGCCTGTGCGCTGGCGCTGGCTGATGCTGGCCTGTCGGTCGCGCTGGTGGAAGGTCGCGAACCGGCGCCGTGGCAGGCCGCACAGCCGGACCTGCGCGTGTTCGCCTTCGCTGCCGACAACGTACAGCTGCTGAACCGCCTGGGCGTGTGGCCGGCGATCGCGCAGGCCCGTGCATGGCCCTACCGGCGCATGCAGGTGTGGGACGCGGCCGGTGGCGAGGATCTGCTGTTCGACGCCGATCGCTTCGGCCGTCGCGAACTGGGCTACATCGTCGAGAACGGGCTGCTGCAGGACCGCCTGTGGTCGGCGCTGCCGGCGGCGGGTGTGCAGCTGCACTGCCCGGCGCGGGTGGACGCGCTGGAGCAGGACGAGGACGGCGTGCGCCTGCGCCTGGATGACGGGCGTCGCCTGGAAGCGGCGTTGGCGGTGGCCGCCGACGGCGCCGAATCGACCCTCCGCCAGCTGGCCGGGATCGAGGTGGAACGCCATGACTACCACCAGCGTGGCGTGGTGGCCTACGTGGACAGCGATCTTCCCAACCAGGCCACGGCCTGGCAGCGCTTCCTGCCAAGCGGGCCGCTGGCGTTGCTGCCGGTGGCCGAGCGCCGCAGCTCGATCGTCTGGACCCTGCCCGAGGACGAGGCGGCGCGTGTTCTGGCACTGGACGAGGACAGCTTCAACCGCGAACTGACCCGCGCCTTCGCGGCACGCCTGGGTGAGCTGCGGCTGGCCTCACCGCGTGCGGCATTCCCGCTGCGCCGCCAGCTGGCCCGTCACTACGTGGCCGGTCGTGTGCTGGCGTTGGGTGACGCGGCGCATGTGGTGCATCCGCTGGCTGGGCAGGGCGTGAACCTGGGGCTGCGTGATGTCGCCGCCCTGCAGCAGTGGCTGGCGCCCTCGGCAGAGCGCCGCGGCCAACCGCGGCTGTCGCCGCAGCGCCTGCAGCGCTGGGCACGCGAACGGCGCAGCGACAACCACATCGCCGCCTACAGCTTCGATGCGATCAACCGCCTGTTCTCCAACGACGAAATGCACCTGACCCTGGCCCGGGGCCGTGCGCTGGGCTGCGTCGGCCGATGGCCGCCGCTGGTGCAGGCGTTCTGGAAGCGCGCCGCCGGCGTCTGAAGCAAAAAGGGGACGGAGGGGATTAAGTCGTTTGTGCACATACGACTTAATCCCCTCCGTCCCCTTTTTCACATACGACTTAATCCCCTCCGTCCCCTTTTTCAATCCACCAGCCAGCCGGCCAGGTCGGTGCGGTCCAGCTTGCCGCGGTGCCTGCGGTCCAGCGAATTGAATTCGTCGGCCAGCGCCGGATTGGCCTGTGCTTCCTCGCGGCTGATGAAACCGTCGCCATTCACGTCGAGGTCGCTGAAGCGGATGCGGTACTGGCCAACCACGCTGCTGGGTTCCAGCGAGCGCACGGTCACCTGTGCCTCGCCGACCGGCTGCGGAATATCGACACTGCCGGTGACCCGACCGGCATCCAGCGGCTGCTGACGGATCGCGCCGCCGGTCGGGCCCAGCGGCTGGCTCTGCGCGGGGGTGGACGGGCCATGCTGGGCCATCGCCGGTACCGAGGCCAGCAGGGTGGCCGCCAGCACGGCGGAACGGGGAATGTTCATGACAGGCTCCTTGCCAGAGGGTACCGGGAGCGTACTCCCGGCAACCTGTGCCGCCGATGACGGATCAGCGCAGCGGCGAGGCCAGCACCGTGATTTCTTCCCGATCGTGATACAGCTGCTTGGCACGCACCACCAGCGCCTTCCCGGCCTGGTCCTGGAACAGGTCCAGGCACAGCCGGGTCTCGTCCCAGCGCTTCTTCATCGGCAGCTTCAGATTGAAGATCGCATGCCTGCACCAGCCTTCGCGGAACCAGGTGGCCATGCGTTCGGCGACGCGACGCGGCTGCTCGACCATGTCGCAGACCATCCAGTCCAGCGGTTGTTCCGGGTGCCAGTGGAAGCCGTCGGCGCGCAGGTGCTCGACCAGGCCGGTGTCCAGCACGTGCTGGCGCAGCGGGCCGTTGTCGATGCTCAGCACGTGCATGTGCTGGCGGGTCAGTACCCAGGTCCAGCCGCCGGGGGCGGCGCCCAGGTCGGCCGCACGCATGCCGGGCTTGGCCAGTGCTTCGCGTTCTTCCGGCGTCAGCAGGGTCAGCAGTGCTTCGTCCAGCTTCAGTGCCGAACGCGAAGGCGCCTCGGGCAGCAGCTTCAGGCGCGGAATGCCCAGTGCCCACGGCGCGCTGTCGGCCGGGTCGGCCACGCAGATGAAGGCATGGGTACCGTCGACGAACACCACATGCAGGCGCGGCAGGCGGGTGTTCGGCTTGTCGCTGAGCTTGCCGGCCTTGCGCAGCGCCGGGCGCAGTGCATTGCCAAAGGCACGCGCCAGCCCGGACAACGGCTTGCCAGCGTCGGAATCGGGATGCTCCACCCACAGGTCGCCGAAGCGCGGCGCATCGGCCAGCACCTCCAGCATCGGCGTGATGCGGTCGGCCGGATCCAGCTGTGGCAGCTCGGCCAGCACCACCAGCTTCTGGCGCGCGAAGATCAGTTCGCGCCAGCGCAGGCGCGGTGCCAGCGCCGCGGCCTCGTCGCACATGAAAAGCACGTAGCCGTCATTGCGCTGGGTGCGGGCATAACCGGCGAAACAAGCTTCGCCGGCACGGAACTGCAGCTCGCCGGCCAGCTCGGGCTCGAAACCCTGCCGGCACAGGCACAGCAGGCCGATGCCGGTTTCAGTAACGGGCGCCATCGCTTTCCCCATAGGCACGCAGCACGCTGCGCGCGGCGTCGCGGTTCAGGCCCTGCACCACTTCGATGCCACGCTTGTTGAGCTCGCCCACCCAGTCGGCTGGCAGCGGGCCTTCGTCGAACGGGGTCAGTTCTTCGACGTCGGCCGCGCTGGCACCGATCAGCAGGCGGTCGATGCCGGCCCACACGGTGGCGCCGTAGCACTGGCAGCACGGCTGCGAGCTAGTGGCCAGGGTGACCGGCGACAGCACCGCGTTCAGGCGCGGGCTCTGCAGGCGCTGCTGGGCCAGCATGTAGGCCATGTTCTCGGCGTGCGCCAGCGAGGTCGCGTGCGGCATCACCCGGTTCACGCCGGCGGCGATCACCTTGTCATCCGGGCCGAACACCACCGCGCCGAACGGGCCGCCACTGGCGTGCTCGACGTTCAGCCGCGACAGCTCGATCGCCAGCGCGACCTTGGCCTCATCGCCCGGATATCGACGATCCAGGTCGATCTGGTCGTGGATCCAGGCGGGAAGGGTCAGGTGGACTTGCGCGTACAGCATCGCGGGGGGTGCCTCGTGTGGGATGGGAAAAGTGCGGTTGCTTGGGAAACCGGCGCGCAGTGTAGCCGCACCGGCCTGTACCGGGTGTGGCGGTGGGTCAGCCGGGCGAGCCGGTGCGGATCACCACGTACTGCTTGCGGAATTCCAGCCCGGCCTGCGGCCAGCTGGCCGCATAGGCACGCAGCAGGGGCAGGGCGGCGGCGAAGTCGTGGCCGTTGACCCGGCAATCGGCCTCGCACAGGCCATCGGCATCGCGCGAGGCGAACAGGCGGATGGCCAGGAACGGGCGCGCCTTCAGCAGTTCGTCGAAAGCGTCCATGCTCCTGGTGAACAGGCAGCACGGACAGGACCCATGGTCGTCCTCGCTGCAGCTGCTGGCGTCCACCTCGTGCTCGCGGTAATGCGCCAGCGGACCCAGCACCACGGTGCGTTCGTGTTCCTGGCCGTCATCGCCGGCCGGATAGGTCAGGCCCATCATCGGCAGGCCCTGTGCGTCTTCGGCGCCGATCGCGGTCTGCAGGGTCACCAGGTCCACCCGTGCCCAGGCCTGGAAGCCGGCCAGCAGCGATGCCTGTTCATCGGTACCGTTGGCGTGCTGGTACTCGAACAGGCCATCGGCGAACAGCCGCGGATGCTGGCTTTCGACGACGGTGGAGGTCTGCCAGCCGCCGTTGTCGCGCGCGTGTGCGGCCATCGCATGCGGGGTCAGGCGCAGTCCGCTGTCCAGCAGCAGCGCGTTGCCGTCGACGCGGCTGGCGGTGCCGGCGTCCTGCAGGGCCTGCTGCAGCAGTGGGAGGAGGGCGATGGACGTCGTGGTCATGTCAGGCCTTTGGATGGATCGGGTGGAGCATCCAGGCCGGGCCTGGTGCTAGCGGTCGAGCGCGTCAAGTTCGGCGCGATACCGCTGCGCGTCGGACTGCTGCTGCGGGTCGTTGCCGTGGTCGCGCAGCCAGCTTTCCAGTTCGCGGCGATAGTCGGCGCGGAAATCGGCATTGCCCGGGCTGAAATGCAGCTTGCGTGCTGCCACCTCCACGCGCTCGCGCGCGCTGGACCGGGCCTGGGCGATGCCGTGGGGTGATTCGTTGGTGAGGATGACGAAGTTGCGCGGGAAACCCGGCGTGTACTTGACCACGAACGGCTGGTCGCGCGCCGGGATGCGGATGGCGTTTTCCAGCGGCCACAGCGAGGCGGTGTTGGTGTGGAACACCGCCTCCACATCGCGCCCTTCGGCAGTGCGCAGCACCGCTTCGTAGCGCCAGATGTACTGTTCGTTGAGCGTCGAGCTGGTTCGCTCTGCCTTGACGATCACCGCTTCGCCGCGCTCGCCTACCAGGTTGAGGAAGGTGGCGTTGAGGAAGTGGCCGAAGAACATGTTGAGCATCGCCAGCGGGAACACCACGATGGCGTAGCCTGGAAAGCGTCGCCACCACGAGACCAGCCCGGCCAGCACCATCGCTGCAAAGAACGTCAGCAGCGGATGCTGCGAGATGAACCAGAGCAGGACGGACAGGGCGGTGATCATCGTCGGGGGCGTGCGGGCGCCATCCCGGCGCCCGCGCAGGTCCTCAGGCCGACCAGGTGTCGCGCAGGGTCACGCTGCGGTTGAACACCGGCTTGGCTTCGGTGTGATCGCGGCGGTCGGCGACGAAATAGCCGGTGCGCTCGAACTGGAACGACTGCTCCGGTGCGGCGCTGGCTGCGGCCGGCTCGACATAGCCGGTGACAGTACGGCGCGATTCCGGGTTCAGGTAGTCGCGGTAGGTCTTGCCTTCCGATTCGTCGTCAGGATTCGGCACCGAGAACAGGCGGTCGTACAGGCGGATCTCGGCCGGCACGCCGTGCACGGCGCTCACCCAGTGGATGGTGCCCTTGACCTTGCGGTTGGCGCCTTCCATGCCCGGACGCGATTCCGGATCGAGCCAGCCGCGCAGTTCGATGATGGTGCCGTCGGCATCCTTGATCACTTCGTCGCAGCGGATGATGCCGGCGCCACGCAGGCGCACTTCGCCGCCCGGCACCAGGCGCTTCCAGCCCTTCGGCGGCACTTCGGCGAAGTCCTCGCGATCGATCCACACTTCGCGGGCGAACGGAACTTCGCGGCTGCCGAAGCTTTCGTCCTTCGGGTGGTTGCTGAAGGTCAGCAGTTCTTCGTGGCCTTCCGGAAGGTTGGTCAGCACCAGCTTGACCGGGTCGACCACGGCCATGCGGCGCGGCGCGGCGCTGTCGAGGTCCTCGCGCAGTGCGCCTTCGAGCACGCTGAAGTCGATCAGCGAATTCTGCTTGCTGATGCCCACGCGCTCGGCGAACAGGCGCATCGCGGCCGGGGTGTAGCCGCGTCGGCGCAGGCCCTGCAGGGTCGGCATGCGCGGGTCTTCCCAGCCGTCCACCAGCTGTTCAGTGACCAGCGCCATCAGCTTGCGCTTGCTCATCACCGTGTAGTTGATGTTCAGGCGCGAGAACTCGATCTGGCGCGGCTTGGCCGCTTCGCGTGGCAGCCCGGCATCGACCAGCGGCTGGGTCAGCGCGTCGTCATGGGCGAAATCGACGTTGTCCACGCACCAGTCGTACAGCGGGCGGTGGTCTTCGAATTCCAGCGTGCACAGCGAGTGCGTGATGCCCTCGATCGAATCACCCAGCGCATGGGCGAAGTCGTACATCGGGTAGATCGGCCACGCGTTGCCGGTGTTCTGGTGCTCGACGTGCTTGATGCGGTACAGCGCCGGATCGCGCAGGTTGATGTTGCCGCTGGCCATGTCGATCTTCGCGCGCAGGGTGCGCGCGCCATCGGGGAACTCACCGGCGCGCATGCGGCGGAACAGGTCGAGGTTTTCCTCGACGCTGCGGTCGCGCCACGGCGACGGGCGACCCGGCTCGGTCAGGGTGCCGCGGTAGGCACGCACTTCTTCGGCCGACAGGTCGCAGACATAGGCCTTGCCCTGTTCGATCAGCTTCTCGGCGGCCAGGTAGTAGGCCTGGAAGTAGTCCGAGGCGTGGCGCAGCTCGTTCCAGCTGAAGCCCAGCCAGCGCACGTCGTCCTGGATCGCGGCCACGTATTCCGGATCTTCCTTGGCCGGGTTGGTGTCATCGAAGCGCAGGTTGCAGACGCCGCTGAATTCACCGGCGATGCCGAAGTTCAGGCAGATCGACTTGGCGTGACCGATGTGCAGGTAGCCGTTCGGCTCCGGCGGGAAGCGGGTCTTGATCGCCTGGTGCTTTCCGCTGGCCAGGTCCTCGCGCACGATCTGGCGGATGAAATCGCGCTTCTCGTGGCTGTCGGCGGGGGTCTCGGGGCTGGCGGGGGTGTGCTCGGACATGAGTCGGCGAAAAGAAAGGCAGAAAGACCAACAGTCTAGCGCGTACCGGGCGGGGTTGCCCGGCGGGGTATGGGATGCCGGCCAGCGGCCGGCACTACCTGCATGGCCGGCATCGGCTGTCACCGCCACCATTCAGCCCCCAGGCGTATGCTGGACCCTTGTCCCGAGGAGCCGCCGCATGCACATCGTGTACAAGGCCGACAATCTGTTCGACGCCCATCTGGTCAAGCACGCCCTGGAAGACGCCGGTATCCCCGCGTTTGTGTTCGGAGAGCAGTTGCTGGGCGGGATGGGCGAGCTGCCGCTGTTTGGCGTGTTGCGGGTCGGCATCCCCGATGCGGCGCGGCCGCAGGCCGAGGACATCGTAGCGGCGCTGGACTTGGGCCAGGCCCCGTCCGACCCCATTTCCGATGCAGACGACATTGCCGGCCTTCCGGCGTAGGAGCGCATCATGTTGGGAATTGGCCAGGGCATCCTCGGCATCGGCGCCTTCAAGCAGCGCTTGCCGCGCCTGGAAGAGGCGCTACCGGGGCGTGACCAACCACTGCCGCTGCACAGCAACCAGCACTTCGTGAACAGCCATCCGCTGAAGGACCGTTTCGCCGGCCTGCAGCAGATCCGCTTTGCGCTGGGCTGTTTCTGGGGCGCCGAGCGCAAGTTCTGGACCGAGCCGGGCGTGTACAGCACGTCGGTCGGCTATGCAGGCGGCATCACGCCGAACCCGACCTATGAAGAGGTCTGCTCGGGCCTGACCGGCCACACCGAAGTGGTACAGGTGGTGTTCGACCCGGCGGTGGTGAGCCTGGAGCGGCTGCTGCAGCTGTTCTGGGAAAGCCACGATCCAACCCAGGGCATGCGTCAGGGCAACGACACCGGCACCCAGTACCGCTCGGCGATCCATGCCACCGACGAGGCCCAGTACAAGGCCGCGCTGGCCAGCCGCGAGGCCTACCAGGCGCAGCTGGCTGCGGCCGGCTACGGCCCGATCACCACCGAGATCGTGTACCCGGCACCGGCGTACTACTACGCCGAGGACTACCACCAGCAGTACCTGGCGAAGAACCCTAACGGCTACTGCGGCATCGGCGGCACCGGCGTGAGCTGCCCGATCGGGTTGGATGTGGAGGCGCCGCGCTGACGCGCGGTGGTCCGCCTGCGGCGGGCAGAGCCAAAGCCAAAGCCAAAGCCAAAGCCAAAGCCAAAGCCAAAGCGGCTCTGGGTTGCTGATGGTTGGGCGGGACGGGGGCGGCTGGCAGGACACGCCGTGAACCCGTCCATGGGGGCTCGATGGCGCCATCCATGGCGCCAACGGTCCTGCCAGCCGCCCCCGTCCCACCTTCGACAGTTTCCCGGTGACGGTGGGCAAGAGCATGGGTTACTGACGAACTGAAGAAAAACAAAAAGGACGCGGCGTTTGCCGCGTCCTTTTTGTTTGATCCTGCAGTACTTTCTGTAGAGCGGAGCCATGCTCCGCTCCAAGCAAGCGAAGCGCGCGACCCGCTGTTGCTCTTCATTTCTTCCTTCCGTGGTGGGCGGCCGCAGGAAACTGTCGAAGGCAGGGTGGGTAGGCCGTGCAGGGGCGTGAGCCGCATGGATGCGGCGACCGAGCTTACATGGACGTACTTGCAGCGTCCCCTGCACGGCCTACCCACCCTGCCAACCGCATGACCCGCTCTTCGCGACCAAGCCCCCCGCCACGAGGGGCTCAGCCGTTGGCCGGAATCACAGTGCCGCGCGGATCCGCTCGCGCAGCGCTTCCAGATCCTTGGCAAACGCATCGATGCCGGTCGCCAGCTTCTCGGTGGCCATCGGATCGGCCGCCAGATCCGCCGCGAACTTCGCCGCATCGATCGGGGTCACCGCCGCGCCATCGGCGGCACCGGCCACCAGCTTGCGCGGCAGCTCGCCGTGGTCGGCGTCCAGCTTCTCCAGCAGGTCCGGCGAAATCGTCAGGCGGTCGCAGCCGGCCAGTGCTTCGATCTGCGCGGTCGAACGGAACGAGGCGCCCATCACCACCGTCGGCGAACCGCGACGCTTGAATTCGGCGTACACGCCGCGCACGAACTTCACGCCCGGGTCTTCGTCGATGGTGGCCGGGGTCTGGCCGTTGGCCACGTACCAGTCGAGGATGCGGCCGACGAACGGCGAGATCAGGAACGCGCCGGCTTCGCTGCAGGCCAGCGCCTGGGTCGGGTTGAAGATCAGCGTCAGGTTGCAGTCGATGCCTTCGGCCTGCAGGATGCGCGCGGCTTCCACGCCTTCCCAGGTCGCGGCGATCTTGATCAGGATCTTCTCGCGCGGCACGCCGGCATCGGCGTACATCTGGATGAACTGGCGGGCCTTGGCCACGGTGGCAGCGGTGTCGTGAGCCAGGTCGGCATCCACCTCGGTTGACACCCGGCCCGGCACCAGCGTGCTCAGCAGCGCGCCGACGCCAATGGTCAGGCGGTCGGCCACGGCGTGCACCACGGCTTCGCGGTCGCCACTCTGCTGGCGGCCCCAGGCCAGTTCGCGTTCGATCAGCTCGGCGTAGACCGGCAGGTCCAGCGCCTTCTTCACCAGGGTCGGATTGGTGGTGCAGTCCACCGGCTGCAGGCGCTTGATCGCCTCGTAGTCACCGGTATCGGCAACGACCACGGACAGTTCGCGCAGCTGGGACAGTTTGGACGGGGTACTCATTACGGCTCCTGGGGCAGGGGGATCGAATCGCGCGCGGTGCGCAGCGGTAATCAGGGGCGGTCGTTGTGGACCGCGGTCACGCGCAGGCGCAGCTTGCGGCCGCCGGGCGCGTTCCAGTCGATGCTCTGGCCGATCGAAAGGCCGAGCAGGGCACTGCCGACCGGGGCCAGCACGGAAACCTTGCCTTCATCGACGTTGGCTTCGCGGGGGAAGACCAGGGTCAGGACGTGCTTCTCGCCCGACACTTCATCTTCGCACTCCACGCGCGAATGCATCATGACGATGCCTTCGGGAATCTGATCCGGTGCCAGCACGGTGGCCCGGTTGAGCTCTTCAGCAAGCGCGAGCGCGGCAGGCGTCTGGCTCAGCGCGGGAGATTCGAGCATGGCGTCCAGGCGGTCCATGTCGAAGGTGGAAACGGTGATCGACGGCGGCAGGCCGCTGGCGGTACTCATGGTGAAGCTCCTTGGTTGAAAGCCATGCAAAAGGCGGCACCTGCTGGCGCCGCCTGTCTGTATTGTGGGGACAAATGCGGCCGGAATCGACTCCTGCCGATTCCAGGCCGGTACTGCGGGGGGCTCAGCCGTTCAGCGCGGGGCCGGGCAGGGCCGGTGCATCGCTGCCGGCATCGAGCGCCTCCAGCGTGAACAGCGCCTGCGGCAGACGCTTGAACTGGTCGGCCAGGTCCATCAGGAAGTCGTTCATGGCCGAGCTGCGGCGCCAGATCATGGCGATGCGGCGGCTGGGACGGCCTTCGCCGGTGAAGTCGAGCAGGCGGATGTTGTTCGAGCGCGGCACTGGCGGCTGCACCGACAGGCTCGGCAGCAGGGTGATGCCGACGTCGGCGGCGACCATCTGCCGCAGCGTTTCCAGGCTGGTGGCGCGGAACTCGGACTTCTCGTTGGCGCCGAACAGGCGGCAGACTTCCAGCGCCTGGTCGCGCAGGCAATGGCCGTCCTCCAGCAGCAGCAGCTTCTGCGTGGCCAGTTCCTGCACGTCCAGGTGCTCGCGACGTGCCAGCGGGTGGCGACCGGAGACGGCCAGCAGGAACGGTTCCTCGAACAGGAACTCGGCATGCAGCTGGTCGTCGATCACCGGCAGCGCCAGCAATGCAGCGTCGAGCTTGCCTTCGCGCAGGCGGTCCAGCAGCACATCGCTCTTTTCCTCGACCAGCAGCAGTTCCAGCTCCGGGAAGCGCTCGCGGATGCGCGGGATCACATGCGGCAGCAGGTACGGGCCGAGGGTCGGGAAGATCCCCAGGCGCACCGTACCGGCTTCCGGATCGCGGCTGCGTCGCGCCGCTTCCTTCAGCTGTTCCACTTCGGACACGATCACCCGCGCCCGTGCGGCCGCTTCCTGGCCGGCCGGGGTCAGCATCACCTTGCGCGGTGCGCGTTCCACCAGCGGCAGGCCGAGCTCTTCCTCCAGCTTGCGGATCTGCGTGGACAACGTCGGCTGGCTGACAAAGCAGGAAGCGGCCGCCCGGCCGAAATGCTTGTGGTCGGCCAGGGCTACCAGGTACTTCAGATCACGTAGGTTCATCCTTACACCCCAGGGGTAACGGACCGGCTGACGGCGTGGTTACCCGACAGGCAGACAATGTTCCCGGTGATCTGGGAACGGTGGATCAGGCCGCTTCAGCAACGGCACCGCTGCTGTTGCTCACCGACGAGCGGATCAGGTGGTCGAACGCGCTCAGTGCGGCGGTGGAACCGGCGCCCATGGCGATGATGATCTGCTTGTAGGGCACCGTCGTGCAATCGCCAGCAGCAAACACACCCGGCAGGTTGGTCTGGCCGCGATCGTCGATGACGATCTCGCCACGCGGCGACAGCGCCACCACATCCTTCAGCCACTCGGTGTTGGGCAGCAGGCCGATCTGCACGAAGATGCCTTCCAGCTCGACGCGGTGGGCATCGCCGCCGATGCGGTCCTTGTAGACCAGGCCGGTGACCTTGCTGCCGTCGCCGAGCACTTCGGTGGTCTGTGCGCTGGTCAGCACGGTGACGTTGCCCAGGCTGCGCAGCTTCTTCTGCAGCACTTCGTCGGCACGCAGGCTGGAATCGAACTCCAGCAGGGTTACATGCGACACGATGCCGGCCAGGTCGATGGCCGCTTCCACACCGGAGTTGCCGCCGCCGATCACCGCCACGCGCTTGCCCTTGAACAGCGGACCATCGCAGTGCGGGCAGTAGGCCACGCCCTTGTTGCGGTACTGGTCCTCGCCCGGCACGTTCATCTGCCGCCAGCGCGCGCCGGTGGACAGGATCACCGAACGCGACTTCAGCACCGCGCCGTTCTCCAGCTGCACCTGCACCAGGCCGTCTTCGCCGGCCGGCACCAGCGCACTGGCGCGCTGCAGGTTCATGATGTCCACGTCGTACTCGCGCACATGCTGCTCCAGCGCCGTGGCCAGCTTCGGGCCTTCGGTTTCCTTCACCGAGATGAAGTTCTCGATCGCCATGGTGTCCAGCACCTGGCCACCGAAGCGCTCGGCAGCGATGCCGGTACGGATGCCCTTGCGCGCGGCATAGATCGCCGCTGCAGCACCGGCCGGGCCGCCGCCGACCACCAGTACGTCGAAAGCATCCTTGGCGGCGATCTTCTCGGCATCGCGCTTGCTGGCATTGGTGTCCAGCTTGGCCACGATCTGCTCCAGGGTCATGCGGCCCTGGTCGAACACTTCACCGTTGAGGTACACGGTCGGCACCGACATGATCTCGCGCTTCTCGACTTCGTCCTGGAACAGCGCACCATCGATGGCCACGTGCTGGATGCGTGGGTTGAGTACCGCGGCCAGGTTCAGCGCCTGCACCACGTCCGGGCAGTTCTGGCAGGACAGCGAGAAGTAGGTTTCGAACTTGTATTCACCTTCCAGGTTCTGCACCTGCTCGATCAGCTCGGCGGTGGCCTTGGACGGGTGGCCGCCGACCTGCAGCAGGGCCAGCACCAGCGAGGTGAACTCGTGACCCATCGGCAGGCCGGCGAAGGTCAGGTGGATGTCCTGGCCCGGCGTGCCCAGGTCGAAGGACGGCACGCGGCCCTGGCCATCGCGCAGGACCTGCAGCGAGATCTTGTCCGACAGGCTTTCCAGGGTCTGCAGCAGTTCCAGCATTTCCTGGGACTTGGCGCCGTCGTCGGCGTGCGCGGTGATCTGGATCGGGCGGGTCACGCGCTCCAGATAGGTCTTCAGCTGCGACTGCAGGTTGGCGTCCAACATCGGGTCATCTCCTGGCTTCAGGCAAACAGGGGGCGTGGCACCGCTGTAGAAGGTAGCGGACCAGCAGGGGGTAGGGGTGAACCCAAGACAGCGACCGTGGAAGGGGCTGGCTGGCCAAAGCTGGCGCGCGTTAGCTGTCTTGGGTTCACCCCCACGCCGGCGGGGGGACCGGCACGGGGATGAAGGGCGCGCCGTGGCGTGGGGCCACGGCAGGCCGGTACTGCCTTAGATCTTGCCGACCAGGTCCAGCGACGGGGTCAGGGTCTTCTCGCCTTCCTTCCACTTGGCCGGGCAGACCTGGTTCGGGTTGGCGGCGGTGAACTGGGCAGCCTTCAGCTTGCGCAGGGTCTCGGACACGTCACGGGCGATCTCGTTGGAGTGGATCTCCAGGGTCTTGATCACGCCTTCCGGGTTGATGATGAAGGTGCCGCGCAGGGCCAGGCCTTCTTCTTCAATGTGCACGCCGAAGGCGCGGGTCAGCTGGTGGGTCGGGTCGCCGACCAGCGGGAACTGGGCCTTGCCGACGGCCGGCGAGGTTTCGTGCCACACCTTGTGCGAGAAGTGGGTGTCGGTGGTGACGATGTAGACCTCGGCGCCGGCCTTCTTGAACTCGGCGTAGTGGTCAGCGGCGTCTTCGATCTCGGTCGGGCAGTTGAAGGTGAAGGCGGCCGGCATGAAGATCAGGACGGACCACTGGCCCTTCAGGCTGGCGTCGGAAACCTTGATGAACTCGCCGTTGTGGTAGGCGTTGGCTTCGAACGGCTGGATCTGGGTATTGATGAGGGACATCATTTTTCCTCTTGGTGAAGGGGAGTGGGTGAATCGACAGGAGCTAGGTTACCCATTCGCTCGCGATAAGAACAATCCATTGATTGCATCTATTTGATAGATGGAGTCTATCAAATGGCCATGAGCAGGCACTGAACCCTGCCGCTCCCATCCTGCAACTGCTTGTGTGACAAGGAAAATCGATCGGGACGTGTGAAGAGGGCTGATAGCCCCTCCTTATACCCTCTGGCGAAACCTGAACGGATTCCAGCTTTTTGTAGCGTCGAGCCATGCTCGACGGTGGATCTGTAGAGCCGAGCCGATGCTCGGCTGTTCCAGCAGCAGCCGAGCATCGGCTCGGCTCTACAATTGAGGCATGTCTTTCCAACCCGAACCCACCCTGCGTCAGGTCGTAGCTGACGCCAGTGCCCGCTTGGGCGGTGTCGACGCCCGCCACGAAGCCGAACTGCTGCTGCTGCATGTACTGGAGCGCCCGCGCAGCTGGCTGTTCGCCCATGCCACCGATCCGCTGGCCGCCAATGACCAGGCCGCCTTCGAAGCCTTGCTGGCCCGCCGTGTGGCCGGTGAGCCGGTTGCCTACCTGACCGGGCGCCGCGGTTTCTGGACGCTGGACCTGGAGGTCGACCCGGCCACGCTGATCCCGCGCCCGGAAACCGAGCTGCTGGTCGAGTTGGCGCTGGAGCGACTGCCGCCGGACCAGGCGTTGCAGCTGGCCGACCTCGGTACCGGCAGCGGTGCGATTGCACTGGCACTGGCCAGCGAACGGCCCCGGGCACAGGTGCTGGCCACCGATGCCAGCCCGGGTGCGCTGGCCGTGGCCGCGCGCAATGCGGCCCGCCATGAACTGGACAACGTCCGTTTCGCCGAGGGCGGGCACGACTGGTATGCGCCGCTGCAGGGCGTGCGCTTCGACCTGATCGCCAGCAATCCGCCGTACATCGCCAGCAACGACCCGCACCTGGAACAGGGCGACCTGCGCTTCGAACCGTCTACCGCGCTGGCCTCGGGCATGGACGGCCTGGATGACATCCGCCGCATCGTCGATGGTGGCCAGGCCCACCTGCGGCCCGGCGGTTGGTTGCTGATCGAGCACGGTTGGGACCAGGGCGCGGCGATCCGGGCACTGTTCGAGGCGACGGGATTTGCCGAGGTGCAGACCGTGCAGGACCTGGAGCAGCGCGACCGCATCACCCTGGGCCGGCGTCCGGCCTAGAATGGAGGTTCTCCTGCCCCGGCAGGGCATCACCCTGGAGCTGCAAGCATGCGTACGCTGTACCCCGCCATCACCCCCTACGACGTCGGCACCCTGAAGGTCGACGACCGCCACACGCTGTACTTCGAACAGTGCGGCAACCCGGAAGGCAAGCCGGTGGTGATGCTGCATGGTGGCCCGGGTGGCGGCTGCAGCGACAAGATGCGCCAGTTCCACGATCCGTCCAAGTACCGCATCATCCTGTTCGATCAGCGCGGTGCCGGCCGTTCCACCCCGCACGCGGACCTGGTGGACAACACCACCTGGGACCTCGTCGCCGATATCGAGAAGCTGCGCGAGCACCTGAAGGTCGATCGCTGGCAGGTGTTCGGTGGCAGCTGGGGCTCGACCCTGGCGCTGGCCTATGCCGAGACCCATCCGCAGCGCGTGACCGAACTGGTCCTGCGCGGCATCTTCATGCTGCGTCGCTGGGAGCTGGAATGGTTCTACCAGGAAGGCGCCAACCGCCTGTTCCCGGATGCGTGGGAGCACTACCTCAAGCCGATTCCGCCGGTGGAGCGCCATGACCTGATCTCGGCCTTCCACCGCCGCCTGACCAGCGAAGACGAGACCACCCGCCTGGAAGCGGCCAAGGCGTGGGCGGTGTGGGAAGGCGCGACCAGCTTCCTGCACGTCGATGATGACTTCATCAACAGCCACGAAGACCCGCATTTCGCGCTGGCGTTTGCCCGCATCGAGAACCACTACTTCGTCAACGGCGGCTTCTTCGAGGTGGAAGACCAGCTGCTGCGCGACGCACACCGCATCGCCGACATTCCGGGCGTGATCGTGCACGGCCGCTACGACGTGGTCTGCCCGCTGGCCAACGCCTGGGACCTGACCAAGGTGTGGCCGAAGGCGAAGCTGGAAATCACCCCGGCCTCGGGCCATTCGGCGTTCGAGGCCGAGAACGTGGACGCGCTGGTGCGCGCCACCGATAGCTTCGCGTAATGCCCCGGGGTCAGATCCCTTTCCCACGGAAAGGGCTCTGACCCCAGCCAGGAATCCATCCACGCATGGCGTGGATCTACTGCACCCGGTAGTGCCGGCCGCAGGCCGGCAACGCCTCACCGGTAGCGCCGGGCCATGCCCGGCGGCGATTCTCTCCCTTGTTCAAGGCTGTCGCTATTGGCCTTGAACCGGGGCGAGGCGCGCTGGCACCGTGGACGTCCGTGCAGTTTTCGGCGACCCCACCATGTACACCCGCCTGCTGTTGACCAAGGAAAAGGCCTCTCCAACCGATGCATACGTTGGCGGCGGTGCGTTTCTTCCAGAGAACATACCTTGGCCAGCCTGTGTTGAAGGCCGTGCGCTCTTTCACCTGATGGCACTCCCTGCACATTGGTTCTATCCGCAGGGCGTTGCTGAGGATTTCTGGTTCTCAGTCTTCATCCCCACCGATACGCGGGATCATTCCCACTTCCGTCGGCTGCGCGCGGTGCAGGGAACTAGCGACGCAGTTGTGCTCGCATACAGGCGTGGCGGCGCATCCAGAAGCCGATGCATGAGCGACTCGCTTGAGCGCGGCCGTATCGAGCGTGTGGAGTGTTTGGAACCTGACGATGATGAGAACCTGGATTCCAAGCTGGATGGAGTCGATGCATGGCTGCAATCACCTTTGACGTGGAATGGCGGTCGCCGTCGCTTGATGCTCTACGGCGCGGACATCGACGGCATTCTGCCTTCGCAAAAAGGCGTACTGTCCGACGGCATGGCGTATCTGTTCCTCCGGGATAAGCCTGATTTTTCTCCGGTAGGACGCGCCGGGGCGTTCTTTCTCCAATTGGGCTGAATCAGTTTTTGCTGCGTCGCGCGCTGGCTCTGCACCGAAGTCCACATCCACGCGCGGCGTGGATCTACTGCACCCGGTAGTGCCGGCCGCTGGCCGGCAACGCCCTACCGGTAGCGCCGGGCCGTGCCCGGCGGCATTCCGTTCCGTCGCCGCGATGCGGCTCGCCGGGCATGGCCCGGCGCTACCGCGAAGCCGAACTCCATCCACGCATGGCGTGGATCTACCAGTCCCCAGCCAGCAACGCGTCGGCCAGTACCTGCAATTTCGGCGAATGCTGGCGCGACGGCGGGTAGATCAGTGACAGCGCGCGGCTGCGGCCCTCAAACGGCTGCAGCACGCGCTGCAGGCGGCCATCGGCCAAGGCGTCGGCCACCGCGAAATCCATCACCTGCACGATGCCGATGCCGGCGATCGCCGCTTCCACCAGCGGATCGCCGCTGTCGAACACCATCCGCGCCGGTGGCGTGAAATCATGAAGCTGGCCGTCCTGCAGGAACTGCCAGTCCACCAGCCGGCCACTGCGCAGGTTGCGCACCGCCAGGCAGGCATGATCCGGCAAGGCGGCCACATCGTCGGGCGCGCCACAGCGGTCGAGGTAGTCCGGGCTGGCCACCGTCACCCAGCGCAGCGGCCGCAGTGGCCGCGCGACGATGCGCTGGTCGGCGATGACGCCGGTGCGCAGCGCGGCATCGAAACCTTCCTCGACCAGATCGACCAGGCGGTCGTTGAGCACGGCTTCCACCTGCAGTTGCGGGTGCTGCTGCAGCATCGGCCCCAGCAGCGGTACCAGCACCTTGCGCCCGAACATCGAGGGCGCACTGATCTTCAGGGTGCCCGAGGGCGTGCACGGACGGTCGGCCAACTGGCGTTCGGCGTCCTCGAGACCGCACAGCAGGGGCGCGACCTGATCGACGAACTGGCGACCATCCGGGGTCAGTGCCACGTTGCGGGTGTTCCGCTGCAGCAGCTTCACCCCCAGCATGGCCTCCAGCCGACTGATCGCGCGCGACAGGCCTGACTGGCTCAGGCCCAGCTGCCCGGCGGCGACGGTGAAACTGCGTGCTTCGGCCACCTGCACCAGCATGCGCACGGCATTGAGGTCCATCGAGGTTCCATTCATGCTGAAAATCATGACAGATATGGACGGAAAGGGGTTTATTGATAGCTCTGCATCAATGAGACTGCGCTCCCCCACAGCACCGGAGCGTCGATGCCTCCCCTCAAGTACCCGCGCTGGGCGCTGGCCCTGCTGGCCACCGCCCAGCTGATCATCGCCCTGGACGCCACCATCATCTTCGTCGCCCTGCATGACATGGGGCGCGCGCTGGAGATCAACGCACAGCAGCTGCAATGGGTGGTCAGTGCCTACACCGTGGCCTTTGGCGGCAGCCTGCTGCTGGGCGGGCGTGCCGCCGACCTGATCGGCCGCCGCCGCTTCTACCGGCTGGGCATGCTGCTGTTCGCACTGGCATCGCTGCTCGGCGCGCTGGCGCCGAACGCCACCCTGCTGATCATCGCGCGTGCGGCGCAGGGCATCGGCGCGGCACTGCTGTTCCCGGCCACGCTGGCGCTGATCAACACGTTGTATGCGGAAGGTCCGGTGCGCAACCGTGCACTTGCGATCTGGAGCATGGCCAGCGCGGTGGGCCTGGCGCTGGGCACGCTGCTCGGTGGCGTGCTGACCCAGGCGTTCGGCTGGCCGGCGGTGCTGGCGGTGATCGTGCCGCTGGCCACCACCTGCGCGGTGGCTGCGGGTGCGTGGTTGCCGGCCGATGGCCCGCGTGCGCAGGGCCGCTCGTTCGATCTGGCCGGCTGCATCACCGTCACTGCCGGCGGCAGCCTGCTGGTCACTACCCTCGTGCAAGGGCCGGAGTGGGGCTGGACTGCGCCGGCCACGCTGGGCTGCCTGCTGCTGTCGGTGCTGCTGCTGGTGGCGTTCGTGCAGATCGAACAGCGCAGCCGCGATCCGCTGATGCAGTTCGCGTTGCTGCGGCTGCCCGGACTGCGCGCGGCACTGGGGCTGACCTTCGCCTTCATGAGCAGCTATGGGGTGCAGTACTACTTCATGGCGCTGTACTTCCAGGACGGCTACGGCTGGAGCCCGCTGCAGGCCGGCCTGGCATTCCTGCCCGCCACCGCGGTGTGCACGGTCGGCATCCAGCTGGCCGAGTGGATGCTGCAGCGCTGGAGCGCGCGCAAGGTGCTGGTGGTCGGGCAGCTGGCCGGCGCCATCGGTATCGCCTGGGTGGCCGCGACGCTGCCGCACGGCGCGAACTTCTGGCCGCTGCTGCCGGGCGTGGTAGTGCTGAGCATCGGCCAGGGCATGACCTGGACCTCGATGTGGATCGTGGCCGGGCAGGGCGTGCCGTCCGCACAGCAGGGTGTTGCATCTGGCATGGCGGCGACCGCGCAGCAGATCGGTGGTGCGCTGGGCCTGGCGGTGCTGGTGATGGTGGCCAATGCCGATGCGGGTGCAGCCGGGTCGCTGAGTGCACTGGCCGGGCTGGTGCGCGCCGAATACGGTGCCGCCTTGTTTTCACTGTTCGGCGTGGTGATCGCGCTGGGCCTGCGCCCGGCGCCGGCCGAATCGGCCGCCACCGTCTGCCCGGCCAACGAGGCATGATTGAAGGCGCTGCCGTGGGTGGATGTGCCGGCCAGCGGCCGGCACTACCGGTTCGGCATGGATGCACGCGCGTTCAACCCAGCGCCAGCAACTCCGGTTGCAGCGCGCTGAAGATCCGCGCCAACCGCTCGGCCCACGCCTGCTGCCCTGCCATATCGGCAATGAGGTCCTGGCGGATCTCCAGTTCCACGTGCACCAGCCCACGGCCTTCGCCATGCACCGGCACCGCGTAGTCGCTGGTGCTGCTGACCGAATACGGTTCATTGTCCCCCACCACCAGGTCGCCTTCGTCGCGCAATGCCTGCAGCAGGGCATGGGCAAAACGCATGTCCTGGTGGTACAGCACGCCGGCGTGCCAGGGCCGCTGCGTGCCGTTCATCACGGGGGTGAAGCTGTGCATCATCACCAGCAGGGTGGGCTGGCCGGCATCACGGCGCGCATCAAGCTCGGTCTCGATGCGTGCATGGTACGGCGCGTGGATCGCATCGATGCGCTGCTGTCGCTGCGCCGCCGACAGCCCGGCATTGCCCGGCACCACGGTGTGGTCGCTCACCTCCGGAATCAGCGTCGGTGAGGCCAGTGGGCGGTTGCAGTCGATCAGCAGCCGCGAGTACGTCTGTTCGATCGCCCAGGCATCGAGCCGTTCGGCCAGTGCACGGGTGGTGCCGGCGATGCCGATGTCCCAGCCGATGTGGCGGTCCAGCTCGGCCTGGGGCAGGCCGAGCCCGGTCAACGCACGCGGCACCTGCTGGCCGGCGTGGTCGGCCAGCAGGAGGTAGGGCGAGACGCCCTGCGCCCGGTGGATCGTGTAGATCGCCGGGTCGTCGGCGCCGAGCAACGCAGGCAGCCTGTGCAGGTCCGCGTCAGCCACGTGGGCGTCCGTCCAGGTGGTGCTCGATCATCCACAGCCCGGCCCAGAGCTTGGCGTCCAGCTCGTAGCCTTCGCCCATCTTCTGCACCAGCCAGGCCGCAGCCTCGCTGCGTGGAATCTCGTGCACGGTGATGTCCTCGCTGTCATCACCGCCCCCTTCGCCGATGCGGCGCAGGCCGGTGGCGCGCACAAAGGCGATCTTCTCGCTGCTGGCGCCGGAAGACGTCGGGCCGATCATCAGCACTTCGGCGTGATCAGCGGTCCAACCTGTTTCTTCTTCCAGTTCGCGCACGGCCGAGACTTCGATCGATTCGCCGGCGTGGATGTCGCCGACCAGGCCGGCCGGCATCTCGATGGTGGGTGCCTGCAGCGGCACGCGGAACTGCTCGACGAACAGCACCTTGTCCTCCGGGGTAACGGCGATGATGATCGCCGCCAGGCCACCGGCATGGGTACGTTCGCTGTATTCCCAGGTGCCGCGCACCAGCATGCGCTGGTACTTGCCTTCGTAGACGACGCGCGGGGCTTCGGTATTGCGCTTGCTCATGCGGGCTCGCTGTGGGAGGGAAGAGGATCGGCCACGCCGGCGGCGTCGAACAGCCGGCGGCGGGTCATCGGGCCGAAGCGCAGGGTCTGGCACAGGCCACCGAGCAGCTCTGGATCGGCCGATTGGCGCAGCAGTCCGGGCTGGCTGCCCTCCAACGGCGCATCCAGCGCGATGGTGGTCAGCTGGCGCCAGAGCTGGGCGTGCTCGCGCTGCTCGCGCAGCCGCACTGCCATCTGTGCAGCGCCACGCAGGCGCAGGAACGGCACTTCGTCCAGTCGTTCGAACAGCGCATCCATGCTGCCGAAATGGGCCAGCAGCACGGCGGCCGATTTGCTGCCGACGCCACTGACACCGGGAATGTTGTCCACCGCATCGCCACACAGCGCCAGGTAGTCGGCGATCTGGTGCGCGTGCACGCCGTGCCGCGCCTTCACCCCGGCCACGTTCCAGCGCTGGTTGCGGGCGTAGTCCCACTGCTCGTCATAGTCGACCAGCAGCTGCGACAGGTCCTTGTCGGCGGAGATGATCACCCCGCGATGGCTGCTCCGGTGCACGTGCAGGGCGCTGCCGATCAGGTCGTCGGCCTCGTATTCGTGGTGGGCCAGGACGGCAAGGCCCAGCGCCGCGCATAGCGCCTTGCAGTGCACGAACTGGCGCTTGAGCGCTTCCGGTGCTGGCTCGCGGTTGGCCTTGTAGGCCGGATACAGCCGGTGGCGGAAACCACTGTCAAGCGCTTCATCGAAGGCGATGGCGATGTGCCGCGGGCGCTCGCGCTCGAGCAGGTCCAGCAGGAAGCGGGCGAAGCCGTGCACCGCATTGGTGGGCCAGCCCTGTGCGTCCTGGAACTGGTCTGGCAGTGAATGCCAGGCACGGAACACGTAGATGCTGGCATCAACCAGGTACAGCGACGGCGGGGCAGCCGGCAGGGTCATGCCGGGGGCGTCCAGTCGCGCAGCAGGGCCGCCGGGTCGGGGCGCTCGCGCTCGGGTACGTCGGCCTTGGGCGTACCGATGTGGATGAAGCCGGCGATGCGTTCGCCGTCGACCAGGCCCAGGTGGGCCTGAACAGCCGGATCGAAGGCCATCCAGGCGGTCAGCCACTGCGCGCCGAAACCCAGCGCCTGCGCGGCCTGCAGCAGGGCGAAACAGACGCAGCCGGCGGTCATCAGCTGTTCCTGTTCGGGCACCTTCGGGTCCGGCCGCGGGCTGGCCACCACCACGATCACCAGCGGTGCGTGGCTGAAACGCTGGCGGTCCTTCTCGAACACGGCCTCGCCCGCATGTGGGTCGCGCTGGCGGCTGCGTTCAGCCAGGAAGTCGCCCAGAGTGTGACGTGCATCGCCTGCGATTTTCAGGAAGCGGAACGGTACGCGCTTGCCGTGGTCGGGCACGCGCACCGCTGAGGCCAGCATCCGCTGCAGAGTGGCCGGGTCCGGCCCGGGCTCGGCCAGTTGCCGCGAGGGCACCGAGCGGCGGGCATCCAGGGCGAGCAGGGCGGCAGGATCGGGCATGGAGGCTGAACCGGTCATCACGGGCGTTTGATTATAGTCGGGGTGGTCAATGACGCCGTCTGTGTCGCGTCCGGCCCCTGAATACCAAACTGTGATGAACATCATGCCACTGGCGGGAAACGGACAGCCGCTTCCCCTCGCCTCGTGGGCCTTGCACGGCTTACGATATCTGTCTTGCCGGGCCGCCGGTCATGAGGTTTGAAGTGAGGACTGTTTCACTGTCCGTGACGGGCTGGCCGGCCTACCATCGACGTTCCGGTACATGGGGTGTGCCGGAAGCCGCGATGTCCATGCTGTCTGTCGTACCAGAGAAGGTGGGGAGCCTTCCCGAATGATGAGCGTGCCCACACCGATGGGATCGCCGGGCCGTGACCCGGCCCAGCTCCAGCGTGCCCGGGACATGGTCCTGCCCGCGTTGTGCCAGGCCTTCGGGGCGGCACTGGCGCGTTTCGACGATGCCCTGTTCGACCGCGCCGGCAATGCCGGCTCGTCGCAGTTGCTGTTCCTGGACGCGATGCGCGAACTGCGCCGGCGCCGTGAGGACATCGCGGCCGCTTTCGCAGGCCACCTGCAGCAGGCCTGGGCCGCATTGGAGGCTGGTGAGCCGCTGTCAGCCGAGGCGACCCTGTCCGGGCCGGCCGAGGATGGGCTCAGCCTGCTGGCCGAGCATGTGCTGGAATCACGGTTGGCGGTGCGCAATTTCGCCACTGTATTGCTGCGTGACTTCAAGCCGGTGCTGGCGCGGCTGGATCGCCGCCTGGGCCGGTTGATCGGCGGCGCGGAACTGGACGCCGACCACAATCCGATCAGCCCCGAACACCTGGGCGTGGCCATCCACGAAGCCTTTGCCGGCTGTGAACTGGCCCCGGAAGTGCATCTGGTGCTGATCAAGCTGTGCGAGCGCGACCTGCGTGCACCGGTCGGTCGCATCTACGAGAAGCTGGACGAGCAGCTGGCCGCAGCCGGCGTGATGTCGCAGATGGGGGCTCCGCAGCGCCCACAACCGCCGGCACCGGATCCGCGCATGGCCGGGATGCTGGATGACCTGGTCGAGCATCGCCACGGCGCGGGCGTCGATCCGGGGTTCAGCGATGACGAGCAGGCCGCACCGGCCTGGGCGCAGCGCTTTGCCGCCCGCTGGTCCGAGCGCCGCGGGCATATGCAGCAGCACCTGGGCGGCGATGACGGCGCCACCGGCGAGGCCTACGCTGGCCAGCAGGGCATGCTGCTGGAAGCGCTGCACGAACTGCTGCAGCAGACCCGCCACGTGCGTGAGGACGCCACGTCTGCGGCACAGGTGGCAGTTGGCCAGCAGCGCCCGCTCAGCCAGCGCGAAATGATGTCGGTGCTGTCGCTGCTGCAGGCCACGCCCAGCGCCACCCTGCGCGCCGCCATCGGCGAGGACGGCGAATCGCTGGCCCAGCGCCTGAAGAGCGAAGTGCTGTCCAGCGCCACCCAGCTTGGCGTCGATCCGGGCCAGACCCGGCTGGACCCGCAGGATGAGGATGCCATCGACCTGGTCGGCATGCTGTTCGACGTGATGCTGGACGAGCGTGAACTGGAAGGCCGCTCGCGCGAACTGATCGGCCGCCTGGTGGTGCCTTTCGTCAAGGTCGCCATGCTCGACCGCCGCATGTTCGTGCAGAAGACCCACCCGGCGCGCAAGCTGCTCAACTCGCTGGCCGAGGCCTGCGAGGGCAACACCGGCGAGAGCCAGGCCGAGCGCATGCTGATGGCCAAGGTCGAAGAGATCATCGAGCGCCTGGTGGCCGAGTTCAACGAGAACCTGGCGATCTTCCTGACCCTGGAAGAGGAATTCCGCGAGTTCCTGGTGCAGCATCGCCGCCGCGTGGAAATCGCCGAGCGTCGTGCCGCAGAAACGCAGCGCGGCCAGGAAAAGCTGGAAATGGCCCGCAGCCGGGCCGGTGCGGAACTGGACCGCCGCATCGGTGACGCCACGCTGCCGCCGGCCATTGCCGAGTTCCTGCGCCAGCCGTGGCAGCACCACCTGACCCTGGCGCTGCTGCGCGAGGGCGAAGAAGGCGCCTCGGTGGCCGAGGCATTGAGCCTGGGCGACGGCTTGCTGGAGGAAGTGGCCGAGGCCCGCCGCCAGATCGTCGGCAAGCCGTGGCTGCAGGCCTGGCAGCCGGTGCTGGCCAAGGTGTTTGCCAGCGTCGGCGTGCACGGCGATGCGGCAACCGCCGCCATCGATGCCCTGCATGACACCCTGCAGGGCATCGCCGAGTCGCGGCCGGAACTGCAGCGTGCGCTGCCGGAGCTGCCGCAGGTTGCCTTGCCGGCCCCGCCAGTGGCTGAATCGCCGGCGGTTGAGCTTGGCGGGCAGATCGACGCCGACGATTTCGACAACGCCGATGCCGACCGCTTCCGCCGCATGGAAATCGGCAACTGGCTGGACTTCGTCGACAAGGATGGCAAGGTGCAGGCGGGCAAGCTGTCCTGGGTCAGCCCGATTTCCTCGCGCCTGCTGTTCGTCAACCGTCGCGGCGTGCGCTTCTGCGTGGCCTCGCCGGAAGAACTGGCGGTGATGATGCGGCTGGGCCGCCTGCGTGCCCACGTTGATGATGGCGCCTTCGACAGCGCCATGCAGGGCGTGATCGATCGCCTCGACCCGGGCAGCGCCACGCTGCACTGAGCGGGTGCCGCCTGCTAGGATCGGGAAACTCACCGATCAGCGGGGACCTGCATGGCCGTGGCGTTGCTGGGGATCAAGGAGACCGCGCCGGGCGAACGGCGCGTGGCACTGACGCCGGAGACCGCGCGCAGGCTCGGGGCCTTGGGCATTGCCGTCTGGTATGAGGCGGGCGCGGGTCTGGCCGCTGGTTTCACCGACGCCGCCTATGACGATGCCGGTGGACGCGCCTTCGACGCGGGCCGCTGGGCCGAGATCGATATCCTGCTGTGCGTGCAGGCCCCCCCTGCGGCGGTGCTGGAACAGCTCAAGCCCGGCGCCAGCGTGGTCGGCCTGCTGGCCCCGGCCAGCGATCCGGCGCTGGCCGCGCTGGCGGCCGATGGTCGCCTGCAGCTGTTCCCGCTGCAGCAGCTGCCGCGCACCACCCGTGCGCAGGCGATGGATGTACTCAGTTCGCAGGCCGGCATGGCCGGCTACAAGGCGGCGCTGATCGCCGCCGAACGCGCGCCGCGCTTCTTCCCGATGCTGACCACTGCGGCCGGCACCGTGCGGCCGGCCAAGGTGCTGGTGATCGGTGCCGGCGTGGCGGGCCTGCAGGCCATCGCCACTGCGCGCCGCCTCGGTGCACAGGTGGAAGGCTTCGACGTGCGCCCGGAAACCCGCGAGCAGATCCAGTCACTGGGTGCACGCTTCCTCGACCTCGGGGTCAGCGCGGCGGGCGAGGGAGGCTATGCGCGGGCGCTGACCGATGACGAGCGCGCCGAGCAGCAGCGTCGGCTGGCCGACCACCTGCGCAGTGTGGACGTGGTGATCTGCACGGCTGCGGTACCGGGCCGCCCGGCACCGACCATCGTGACCGCCGCGATGGTGGAAGGCATGGCCACCGGCAGCGTCATTGTTGATCTGGCGGCGGAAAGTGGCGGCAACTGCGCACTGACCCTGCCGGGGCAGTGCATCGAACACCAGGGCGTGACCATCGACGGTCCGCTGGGCCTGGCCAGCCGCGGCGCGACCCAGGCCAGCGAGATGTATGCACGGAACCTGCTCAACTTCGTTGCGCTGTTCGTGCGCGACGGGCAGCTCGGTTTCGATTGGGACGACGAACTGCTGGCGAAGACGCGCTGGCAGGCGTGAGTGATACGGGGTCAGATCCCTTTGCCTCTGGCAAAGGGATCTGACCCTGGTATCCCGAAGGCTTACCGTGGCTTCGCCGGCGGCGGGTTCTTCCGCACCCAGTCCTTGCGTTGCTCCGGCGTCATCTGCGACCAGCGCTCGCGCAGTGCGTCGCGCTGCGCGGGCGGCAGATCCCGCATCTGACCGAACAGGGCCCGGGCCTGCTCACGCTGTTCCGGGCTCATGTGCTCGAAGCGGCGCAGGCCGCGGCGGGCCTTGTCGCGTTCCTCCGGGCTCATCGATTGCCAGCGCTGGCCATGCGAGAGCATCCGCTGGCGCTGGCCGGCATCGGCGCTGTTCCAGCGGTCGCGCAGCGGCGCCAGCAGGGACTCACGCTGGGATTCGCTCAGCTGCTCCCACGCAGGCAGCGTGGCGCCCGGCGCAGGGCGTGCAGCAGGCGCGGGCGCTGCGCTCTGCGCCAGTACCGGGACGGCCGGCAGCAGCAACAGGGTCAACAGCAGCGGCAGGGTATGCAGTCGGGACATGGTTCACTCCATCGCCAGGTCGGTATCGCCCAGCCACAGGTACAGATCGGGATTTTCGTCGTACAGCGCGCTGTTGTCTTCCACCGAGGCCAGCACCGGTGCCGGCACGGCGGGCGACAGGGGGCTGTGGCCGCTGAACTGCAGGCCGATTCCCAGCGCCACCACCAGAGAACAGGCGCTGGCCAGCCACCAGCGCCAGCGCCCGTGACGGGCTGCGCTGGCGCCGTGGCGGGCCTGGCGCAACCGTGCCAGCGTGGCCGGCGACAGCGCCTGCAGCGACTGCGCGTGCAGGTTGCGCAGCATGTCATCGGAGGGCAGGGAGCGGTTCACGGGTGGGTCTCCAGGTAGTCCTGCAGCGCCTGCCGGGCGCGTGCCAGATGGGTTTTTACCGCGCCTTCGCTACAGCCCATGGCGCGGGCGGTGGTGGCCCCGTCCAGGTCCTGCAGCACGCGCAGGGTGAAGGCCTCGCGCTGGCGTGCGGGCAGGGTACGCAGCGCCTGTACCAGTTGCTGGTACTGCTGGCGCTGTTCGTGCGCCTGCGCCGGGTCCGGGCCGGGGTCGGCCCAGTCGATCCCGCCTCCGTAGGCGTCCTGGTTGTCGCGCCAGAACGGCAGGCGGAAACGGCGCCGGCGCTGCAGGTCGATCACGCGGCGGCGCAGGATGCTCCAGAACAGGGGCGCCCATTCGGCCGCCGGCTTGTCGGCGTAGTCCAGCATGCGCATCAGCGCGTCCTGAACCGCGTCCATGGCGTCTTCGCGCTGGCGCAGGCCGGCCTCGGCGAAACGGAACGCGCGCGGGCCGACGCTGGCCAGGAACGCGTCCAGCGATGCTGGCAGGGCATCGGTGTCGGCGCTCGGGGGGACGGGGCTGCTCACCAGCACAGGGTACGGTTCCTCGCTCGGGGTCACCATCGACAACGCGTGAGCGTCACCGCGGTTGACGCCGGGTGCGCGCCGGGTTCAGCCCGTGGTTATGATGGGCCGACGAAGACAGAGCGGGAGCGTTGCCAGTGAGTGACGGGTTCGTAGCGCTGTACATCTTCATGCTGGCGGCCATCGCCGGCCACGTGATCATTTCGCGGGTGCCGGTGATCCTGCATACCCCGCTGATGTCGGGTTCCAACTTCATCCACGGCATCGTGCTGATCGGCGCGATGGTGGTGCTGGGGCACGCGCAGACGCCGCTGGAAAAGGCGCTGGGCTTCCTTGCCGTGGTGCTCGGTGCCGGCAATGCCGCCGGTGGCTACGTGGTCACCGCGCGCATGCTGGAGATGTTCAAGCCGAGCGCGCCCAAGGGCGGCAGGGACGAACCGAAGGAGCCACAGGCTTGAACATCAGCACCGTCGAACTGCTCGACTGGCTGGTCAAGGCCAGCTACCTCGTCGCCGCCACGCTGTTCCTGCTGGGTCTGCAGCGCATGGCTTCGCCGCTGACCGCGCGCAGCGGCATCCGCTGGGCCGGGCTGGGCATGCTGCTGGCCACGGTGGCGACCTTCTTCCTGCCTGAACTGCACAACGTGCCGCTGATCCTGGTGGCACTGCTGCTGGGCGCCGGCCTGGCCTGGTGGTCGGCCGGCAAGGTGGCCATCACCGACATGCCGCAGATGGTGGCGTTGTACAACGGCATGGGCGGTGGTTCGGCCGCGGCGATCGGTGCGGTGGAGCTGCTGCGCTATGCCTTCCTTGCCAACCGCGATACCAGCCATTGGAGCGAGCAGGCGCTGGCCGACCTGGCCGCGCGCCAGCCGTCGGGCATGGTGCTGCTGCTGGCGGTGGTCGGCGCGGCGATCGGTGCGGTCTCGCTGTCCGGTTCGGTGATCGCCTGGGCCAAACTGGACGGACGACTGGACAAGCGGGTGACCTGGCCCGGCCAGCAGGTGATGAACCTGATGGTGGCACTGGCAGTGGCGGTGCTGGCGATCATCGCGGCCAGCACGCTCAGCACCTGGGCGATCGTCGCCTTCTTCGTGCTGGCGCTGGCACTGGGCGTGCTGATGACGTTGCCGATCGGTGGCGCCGACATGCCGGTGGTGATCTCGCTGTACAACGCATTCACCGGCCTGGCGGTGTCCTTCGAAGGTTATGTGCTGGGCAATGAGGCGCTGATCATCGCCGGCATGATGGTCGGCGCGGCCGGCATCCTGCTGACCCGGTTGATGGCCAAGGCGATGAACCGGCCGATCCGTAACGTGCTGTTCTCCAACTTCGGCGGCGGTGCCGGAGGCGAGGCACAGGCGATCACCGGCGCGCAGAAGCCCATCGAAGCGTCGGACGTCGCGGCGATGATGGCCTTTGCCGAGCGCGTGGTGATCGTGCCCGGCTACGGCATGGCGGTGGCACAGGCCCAGCACAAGATCTGGGAACTGGCGCAGCGGCTGGGCCAGCGCGGCGTGAAAGTGAAGTTCGCGATCCACCCGGTGGCCGGGCGCATGCCCGGGCACATGAACGTGCTGCTGGCCGAGGCCGGCGTGCCCTACGACCTGATCGCCGACATGGATGACATCAACCCCGAATTCGCCAATACCGATGTGGTGCTGGTGATCGGTGCCAACGACGTGGTCAATCCGGTGGCGCGGACCGACCCGGCCAGCCCGATCTACGGCATGCCGGTGCTGGACGTGGTCAACGCGCGCAACGTGGTGGTGATCAAGCGTGGCAAGGGCACCGGTTTTGCGGGCATCGAGAATGCGCTGTTCTACGCCGACAACACCCGCATGCTCTATGGCGACGGCGCCGAAGCGGCGGCCTCGCTGGTGAGCGAGCTGAAGGCGCTCGACGGCGGGCATTGAGTTGAGGACCGGGGTCGGATCCCTTTCCGCAGGAAAGGGCTCTGACCCCTTTGCCGGCCAGCGGCCGGCACTACCGAATCCACGGATCTCTACGCGCTCAGCGCGCCAGCCAGGCACCTACGGCCACGGCCACGGCCAGCCACAGCCATTCCACCGCGCCATTGGCCAGGCTGATCAGGGTCCAGGCCAGGTGCGGGCCCATCCGCGTGGTGGCATCCCACAGGTCCAGGCCGATCGAGCCGCCCATCCAGGCGCTGGCGATGGCCCAGTTGGCCACGGCGGCCACCAGCAGGGTGCCGAGCACGACCAGGGCGACGCGCAGCCGGCCTGGGCCCAGCGTGCCCAGGCGCAGCATGAACACCAGTTCCAGGGCGGCCAGCACCGCCATCCAGCCGACCTGCCGGCCGGTCATCAGCGCCAGGACCATCCAGGCGAGGGGAGCGACAAACAGGCCCAGCAGCAGCATGAGGGGCCAGAGCCAGGTCACGGTCCTGGCACGCGCGGCATTGGAGGACATCGAAGCTCCCAGAAGATCACCCACAGGATACTGTGGTTTGCCGCAGTGCACCGGCGGTGCGGGGGCGGCTGGGCTAGAATGCCGTCTTGCGTGGCCTCGGCCACGGCCCCATATCGGTCCCCATGTATTCCCGTAGCAGCGAACCTGTCCACTTCGAACGCGATTGCGAGGCCGTGATGGTCCCGCAGGGCGATACCGTGACCCTGCCTGCCGGCAGCTATGGGTACATCACCCAGGCGCTGGGCGGCAGTTATTCGGTGTTCGTCGAGGGCAACCTGTTCCGCATCGCCGGCAAGGACGGCGATGCCATCGGCAAGGAGGCACCGGCGCCGCTCGAGCTGCCGGCCGACGCCACCGATGAACAGGTGGAGCAGCTGGTGTGGCAGCAGCTGCGCACCTGCTTCGATCCGGAAATTCCGGTCAACATCGTGGAACTGGGCCTGGTCTATGAAGTCGAGATCAAGCACCTGGATGAGGGCAAGCGCGAGATCGACGTGAAGATGACCCTGACCGCCCCGGGCTGCGGCATGGGCGAGATCCTGGTCGACGACGTGCGCAGCAAGCTTGAAATGATCCCGACGGTGGCCGAGGCCGACGTCGACCTGGTGTTCGACCCGCCGTGGAACCAGCACATGATGTCCGAGGCGGCCCGGCTAGAGACCGGCATGCTTTGACCCAGGGCCCGCAGTGACGCGGGCCCGGCACTACCCGCAACCAGAACAGGAATCCTCCGGTGTCCCAGTCCATCCCCAGCTTCGCCGTCACCCGTTCGGACCACCCGCGCAGCGCTGAAGAGCGCGCCAAGATCCTGGAGAAGCCGGGCTTCGGCCTGCACTTCACCGATCACATGGTGGAAGTGCGCTGGGACAAGGATGCCGGCTGGCACAATGCCAATGTGCGCGCCTACGGCCCGCTGCAGCTGGACCCGGCCGCCGCCGTGCTGCATTACGGCCAGGAAATCTTCGAAGGCATCAAGGCCTACCGCCACGCCGACGGTTCGATCTGGACCTTCCGCCCGGATGCCAACGGCCGTCGCCTGCAGCGTTCGGCGCAGCGCCTGGCGTTGCCGGAACTGCCGGTGGAGATCTTCGTCGAATCGCTGAAGCAGCTGATCGCCGTCGACAGTGACTGGGTGCCTTCGGCCGATGAGTCGAGCCTGTATTTCCGTCCGTTCATGATCGGCGACGAGGCCTTCCTCGGCGTGCGCGGCGCGCACAAGGCCGGCTACTACGTCATCGCCAGCCCGGCCGGCCCGTACTTCGCCAAGGGCGTTGCCCCGGTGTCGATCTGGCTGTCCACCGAGTACGCGCGTGCGGCCAAGGGCGGCACCGGTGCTGCCAAGTGCGGTGGCAACTACGCCGCCTCGCTGCTCCCGCAGCAGAAGGCGCAGGCACAGGGCTGCTCGCAGGTGCTGTTCCTCGACCCGGTCGAAGGCAAGTACCTGGAAGAACTGGGCGGCATGAACGTGTTCCTGGTCTACAAGGACGGCACGCTGGTCACCCCGGAACTGTCGGGCAGCATCCTCGAGGGCATCACCCGCGAGAGCATCCTGCAGCTGGCCCGCGACCGCGGCATGAAGGTCGAAGAACGCAAGGTCAGCATCGACGAGTGGAAGGACGGCGTCGCCTCCGGTGCGATCAGCGAAGTGTTTGCCTGTGGCACCGCCGCGGTGGTCACCCCGATCGGCCAGCTGAAGGGCGAGGGCTTCTCGGTGGGCGACATCAACGCCCCGGCCGGCGAAGTGACCATGTCGCTGCGCAAGGAACTGACCGACATCCAGTACGGCCGCCTGCCGGACCGCCACAACTGGCTGGTCAAGCTGGGCTGATCGCCCACATCGAATCGTAGAGCCGGGCCCGCGCCCGGCTGCGCTTCTGGAAAGCCCGTCCCCGCGACGGGCTTTCTGCATTTCAGGCCAAGGGGGTCAGATCCCTTTCCGCGTGAAAAAGGATTTGACTCCGGATTGGCGGACGCCGATGTCGGCAAAGTCATTCCGGGACATGTGATGGCCCAGTCAGGTCTGTGCAGGACGCGAGAAAGTTCCTTCACCTTCACAAACCCTTGACCCGAAAAGTCTCAGAACGAACATTTCATCTAGCTGAAAAGACGCTGAAAATCTTGTGGTGTCCGGTTTCGGCCATTAGCGTCATCTGCACGGCGGATCGTTAGGGGGATCCGCTGGCTCGCCGGACTTCGAACCTCGCCAATGCAAGCCAGCACAGGGTTCGGGCCGGTGCTTCTGCCGATTCCGGCATTCACACCACAAGAAAGGGAAATACGATGTCCCAGGTAACGCAACCGCGTGTGCGTCGAGTGTGGGTGGTCCTTGGTGCGTCCGTTCTGTCATCGCTGCTGCTGGCCACGCCTGCGCTGGCCGGCGATGTCCAGCTCAGCGGCCTGCAGTCCGCGCCGACCCACCAGCGTTTCATCGTGAAGTACCGCGACGGCAGTGCGCCGGTGGCCAACACCACCGCACTGGCCTCTTCACTGAAGAATGCCGCCGCCGGCCTGGCCAGCAGCCAGGGCCGCGCACTGGGCCTGCAGCAGGTCCGCAAGCTGGCCGTCGGCCCGACCCTGGTCAGGACCGATCGCCCGCTCGACCAGGCTGAATCCGAGCTGCTGATGCGCAAGCTGGCCGCCGATCCGAACGTGGAGTACGTCGAAGTCGACCAGATCATGCGCGCGACGCTGACCCCGAACGACACCCGCTTCAGCGAACAGTGGGGCTTCGGTACCTCCAATGCGTCGATCAACGTGCAGCCGGCCTGGGACAAGTCGACCGGCACCGGCGTGGTCGTGGCGGTGATCGACACCGGCATCACCAACCACCCCGATCTCAACGGCAACATCCTGCCCGGCTACGACTTCATCAGCGACGCCGCGATGGCGCGCGATGGTGGCGGTCGCGACAACAACCCGAACGATGAAGGCGACTGGTACGGCGCCAACGAGTGCGGCTCGGGCATCCCGGCCTCCAACTCCAGCTGGCACGGTACCCACGTCGCCGGCACCGTGGCGGCAGTGACCAACAACAGCACCGGCGTGGCCGGTACCGCGTTCAACGCCAAGGTTGTGCCGGTGCGCGTGCTCGGCAAGTGCGGCGGTTACACCTCCGACATCGCCGACGCGATCGTATGGGCCTCCGGCGGCACCGTCAGTGGCGTGCCGGCCAATGCCAACCCGGCTGAAGTCATCAACCTCTCGCTGGGTGGTGGCGGCAGTTGCTCCACCACCTACCAGAATGCGATCAATGGCGCTGTCGGCCGTGGCACCACCGTGGTGGTCGCCGCCGGCAACAGCAACACCAACGTGTCCTCGTCGGTGCCGGCCAACTGCCCGAACGTGATTGCCGTGGCGGCCACAACCTCGGCCGGTGCGCGTGCCAGCTTCTCCAACTACGGCACCGGCATCGACATCTCGGCACCGGGCCAGAGCATCCTGTCCACGCTCAACACCGGCACCACCACGCCGGGCAGCGCCAGCTACGCGTCGTACAACGGCACCTCGATGGCGGCGCCGCATGTGGCCGGCGTGGTTGCGCTGATGCAATCGGTCGCGCCAAGCCCGCTTAGCCCGGCGCAGGTCGAGAGCATCATCAAGAGCACCGCACGCCCGCTGCCGGGCGCCTGCTCGGGTGGCTGCGGCGCCGGCATCGTCGACGCCAACGCGGCCGTGGCTGCGGCGATCAACGGCGGTGGCAACCCGAACCCGGGTGGCAACGTGCTGCAGAACAACGTGCCGGTGACCGGCCTGGGCGCCGCAACCGGTGCCGAGCTGAACTACACCGTCGCCGTTCCGGCCGGTAGCAGCCAGCTGCGCGTGACGATCAGTGGCGGCAGCGGCGATGCCGACCTGTACGTGCGCCAGGGCAGTGCCCCGACCGATACCAGCTACACCTGCCGTCCGTACCTGAGTGGCAACAGCGAGACCTGCACCATCAACAGCCCTACCGCCGGCACATGGTATGTGCGGGTGAAGGCCTACAGCACCTTCTCGGGCGTGACCCTCAACGCCCAGTACTGAGCCCAAGTCCCTCTCCAAGGGCACGCCCTGGCTTCGGCCGGGGCGTTTTCGCTTCTGCAGAGCCGAGTCCATGCTCGGCTGCTCCGGCTGCCGACCGTTGTGCCACGCTGGCACGCGGTTGCCGAGCATGGCCCGGCACTACAAGGACAGTGCTCTGGCAGGTGCCGACCTTGGTCGGCACGCGGTTCCTCAGACCGACTCGAAGCGGTTCGCAGCCACGTTCTTGCGCACGTGCTGCGGGTCGAAGATCCGCCCGTTCATCGCGATGTACACGCCGCTCGGCAGCGACTGCACCGCACCGATCGCACAGCCGATGTTGAACTCGGCATCCGAGCCGCGGAAGCGTGCCGGGCTCAGTGCGCCGGTCATCACGATGGTCTTGTCGGGGATTGTCGCCAGCACCTTGCCGGTGTGCACCATCGAGTCGGTGCCGTGGGTCACCAGGACGTGCCGGGTCGGCTGCGCGGCGATGGTGGCGCGGATCAGTTCGCGGTCCTCATCGTTGATGTGCAGCGAATCCTTGCGCAGGATCGGAATCACGTTGAAGCGGAACGTCACGCCCAGCTCGCGCAGGATCATGCCGATCTGCGGATCGCCGATCTGGTAGTCCGACTTGTCGTCGAAGTAGATCTTGTCGATCGTGCCACCGGTGGTGACGACCAGGAGCTCTTCCATCATGTGCATGCGCGAAACCAGGACAGGTACTGCGGCGCGGGGCCAGGAATGCAGATGATACGACCCAGCGGGCGCAGCGTCAGCGTTGCTTGCCGAAGCGGGCGCGCAGGCCGGGCAGGCTGGCGCTGAAGATCACCAGGAGGGCCAGCGCGATCTCGATCAGCGCCAGCCAGCGCGTTTCCGGGTGGCTCCAGGCGCTCATCACGCCGTGGCTGAACCAGCCCAGCGCCAGTACCGAGGCCCAGAATCCGGCCTTGCGCCAGCCCAGGCGCACGGCGATGGCCAGCGCCAGCGGCGGCGCGGTGAACACCAGCTGGGTCGCCAGCCAGTGCTTGTCATTGATGAACCAGCCCGCGAACAGCGCGGCCAGCCCCATCAGGGCCAGCAGCAGGACCGTGCGCGGCGCGGCGCTCATCGGGCCAACCGCTGCGCGATGCCGGCCACCCGGCGCCCCAGCGCGCGCGCCAGCACGGCTTCGTCGTCGGTCGGCTGCGGGTCGTCGGCGGCACCGGCTACGTGGCTGGCGCCATAGGGTGTGCCGCCACTGGTGGTATGGCTCAGCGCCGGTTCGGTGAACGGGATGCCGACGATCACGCAGCCATGGTGCAGCAGCGGCACCTGCATCGACAGCAGGGTCGATTCCTGGCCGCCATGCATGGATGCGGTGGACGTGAACACGCCGGCCGGCTTGCCGGACAGGGTGCCATTGACCCATTCGGCGCCCAGCCCATCCAGGAAATGCTTCACCGGCGCGGCCATGTTGCCGAAGCGGGTCGGGCTGCCGAGCAGCAGGCCCTGGCATTCGACCAGGTCCTGCACGCTTACATAGGGGGCGCCATCTTCGGGTACCGGCGGCTGCGCGGTCTGGGTCACTGCGGCCACCGGCGGCACCGTGCGCAGGCGCGCGGTCATGCCCGGCACTTCGCCGATGCCCCGCGCGATCTGGCGCGCCAGCCGTGCCACCGAACCGCCCCGGCTGTAATACAGCACCAGAATCTCGCCCATCGTGCCCGCTTCTCCTCGTCGTGTGGCCACCAGTATGGCTATCCTGCGAGCATTCCGCATCGGGTACCCTTCCACCGATGGAACCTTTGGATACGCTCAACCTGTGGATGGAGCGCGCGCGGGATCGCGCACGGGCCATCAGTTTCGGCCGCTTCCTGTGGCATCGCTTCCTCGACGACCGCCTGTTCCAGGCAGCGGCGGCGCTGGCGTACACCACGGTGTTCGCGCTGGTGCCGCTGGCCATCGTGGTATTCGGCGTGCTCTCGGCCTTTCCCGTTTTCGACCGCTGGAGCGATCAGCTCAGCGACTACGTGTTCTCCAACTTCGTGCCCTCCGCGGCGCGCGCGGCCGAGGGTTACCTGCGGCAGTTTTCGGCCAGTGCCGGCCAGCTGACGGCCGCCGGCTTCATCGCACTGGTCGCCTCACTGCTGATCACGCTCAACAGCGTGGAAGAGACCTTCAACCAGATCTGGCGGGTCGGCTCGAGCCGGCCCAAGCTGACCCGCTTCCTGGTCTACTGGACCGTGCTGACCCTGGGCGCGATGCTTGCCGCCGCATCGCTGGCAGTATCGGCGAGGGTGTTCGCGATGCCGTTGTTCGGTACCCAGGAGGGCCGTTGGTTGGCCGAACTGGCGCTGCGGCTGGCACCGATCCTGATCGAGTTCGTCTGCATCACGCTGATGTTCCGCGTGGTACCGCACCACACGGTGAAATGGCGGCATGCCGTGCCCGGCGCGATCCTGGCGGCGGTCATCCTTGAACTGGTGAAGTGGGGCATCGGCGCGTATCTGGGCAGCTTCCAGTCCTATCAGAAGCTGTATGGCACGGTCGCCTTCGTGCCGATCCTGCTGCTGTGGATCTACCTGTGCTGGGTGGCGGTGCTGCTGGGTGCGTCGCTGGCCTCCTCGATGGCCGCCTTCCGCTACCAGCCGGTCGAGCTGCGCCTGCCGCAGGGGTACGAGTTCTATGGGCTGCTGCGCCTGCTTGGCCGCTTCCAGCATGCACGGGCCAAGGGCAAAGGCCTGGCCGATGACGAGATCCTGCGGCTGGAGCCGATGCTGACCGATTCACTGCTGCAGGACCTGATCTGCAACCTGCAGGAGATCGACCTGCTGCGCCGCGATGAGCGCGGCGAGTGGCTGCTGTCACGCGACCTGGACCAGGTCAGCCTGGCCGATCTGTACGAATGCACCCAGCTGCGCATCCCGGTAGCCGAGCAGCACCTCCCGTACCGCGACGACAGCCTGGGCCGTGCCGCCTTGGCGGCGCTGGATGACCTGCGACTGCCCCTGCGCGAACGCCTGAAGCGCAAGGTCAGTGATATCTATACCGACTCTGGAGACACCCCATGACCCGCAAGACGTCGTTGCCGCTGCTGCTCCCGTTGACCCTGCTGCTGGCCCTGGCGGCCTGCAAACCGGCCCAGGAGCCGGCACCGGCCAGCAGCCAGCCACCGGCGCAGGCACCGACGCCGAGCACGCCGGCACCGGTCGAGGAAACCCCGGCCGAGCGCACCACCGCCGAGTTCCCGACGCTGAAGATGAAGGCGGTGGATGGCAGCGACTACGACCTGGCCGCGCATCGCGGCAAGTGGGTGGTGGTGAACTTCTGGGCCACCTGGTGCGCGCCGTGCCGCAAGGAAATGCCCGAGCTGTCGGCCCTGCATGCGATGCGTAGCAACATCGAAGTGGTCGGCTTGGCCTACGAGGACATTGAAGTGCCGGAGATGCAGTCGTTCCTGGCCAAGCATCCGGTGACCTATCCGATCGTGATCGTGGACCCGTTCGATCCGCCGGCCGACTTCGCCACGCCGCGTGGCCTGCCGCTGACGCATCTGCTGGACCCGCAGGGCAAGCTGGCGCACACGTTCCTTGGCCCGGTGACCGCCGCCGACATCGAAAAGCAGATCGCGGCTGCCAAGTAGTGGGTTTGTCGGCAGGGCCTGCGGCCCTGCACCCGCCGAAGCGGTAGTGCCGGCCGCTGGCCGGCAGCAACAGCAACAGCCGAAGCAACAGCAACAGCGGGCTATCCGTGGGATGGCGGGGCGGTGTCGGAGTGCGGGGACGCCGCAAGTACGTCCATGTAGGCTTGGCAGCCGCATCCATGCGGCTGACACCCCGCACTCCGACACCGCCCCACCTCTGACAGATTCCTCATGTCTGGTAGATCCACGCCATGCGTGGATGATTCTCCAGACAAATCGAATATTTCGAATTGAATTCGAAGAGCATCCACGCATGGTGTGGATCAACGACAGATCGCGGAAATCTGTCGAAGGCGGGGTGGGTCCGGGTGCGGGGGCGTGAGCCGCATGGATGCGGCGACCGAGCTTACATGGACGTACTTGCAGCGCCCCCCGCACCCGGACCCGCCCCGCCATCCCTCAGGAAGCCCGCCGTTGCTGTTGCTGTTGCCGTTGCTATGGCTTCGGCAGGTGTAGGGCCGCAGGCCCTGCCGACCCACCCTAATCTTCGACCGGGAAATCCTCGATCGGCTTCAGCACATCGTAGTGCTCGCGATGCAGCTTGCCCTTCAGCTTCGGCAGCTCCGGCAACGGTGCGTCCACCCGCGTGTCCGGCAACCGGTCCAGCAGGTTGCGCACCAGCGTCAGCCGCCCCAGCCGCTGGTCGTTGAAGTCCACCAGCGTCCACGGCGCCGCCTCGCGATGCGTCGCGCGCAGCATCGCCTCGCGTGCCTCGGTGTACGCGCTGTACTTGCTGCGCGATTTCAGGTCGACCGGTGAGAGCTTCCAGCCCTTCAGCGGATCGAGATGGCGTTCGGCGAAGCGCTTTTCCTGTTGCTCCTGGTCCACGCACAACCAGTACTTGAACAGCAGGATGCCGTCGTCCACCAGCAGCTGTTCGAACACCGGCGCCTGGCGCAGGAACTGCTGGTATTCGGTTTCGCTGCAATAACCCATCACCCGTTCAACACCGGCACGGTTGTACCAGCTGCGGTCCATCAGCACGATCTCGCCGGCGGCGGGAAGATGCGCGGCGTAACGCTGGAAGTACCACTGCGTGGCTTCACGGTCGGTGGGCTTGGGCAGCGCCACCACCCGGCATTGGCGCGGGTTGAGATGCTGGCTGATGGCCTGGATCGCGCCGCCCTTGCCAGCTGTATCGCGGCCTTCGAACAGCACCAGCAGGCGTTGCCCGCTGTACTGCACCCAGCGCGCCATTGCGGTCAGTTCCAGCTGCAGCGGCAGCAGCAGTTCGTCGTAGTCCTTGCGCTTGAGCTTGGCCATCGTCACACCACGCGGGGAGGAAGCCGGAGCGTAACGCAGGGGTTGCTCAGGGGGTGTCGACGCCCTGCCAGCCCTGCTCGCCCGCCAGCGTCTGCAGCAGGGCGGAAAGGTCATGGGCAAAACCTGCCATGTCGAATACACCACTGTCTTCGCGTGCCTGCGCCAGTTCGGCACGCAACGCTGCCAGCGCCACCGGGTCGTTGCCCAGCGCGCTGGCGGTGGCGATGAACGCCGCATCGTCGGCAACGTTCATCCGCGAAAGACCCAGATGATGGTTGAGGCTGCCGGCCACGCGCGCGGCGAAGGTATCGCCCGGGCAGGTCAGCACCGGGCAGCCGGCCCACAGCGCATCGGAGGCGGTGGTGTGCGCGTTGTACGGATGCGTGTCCAGGAACAGGTCGGCCAGCTGATAGCGGGCCAGGTACTGCGGATGCGGCAGTTTGGCCATGAACACCAGCCGCGTTGGATCCAGGCCTGCGGCCTGCGCGGCCGCACGCAGGCGCGCATCGGCCTTGCCGGGCCCGGACAGCAGCCACAGCACGCTGCCGGGCACGGCCTGCAGCACCGCGAAGGCGCGGCCCATGCTGCGCGGGTTGAGCTTGTAGCTGTTGTTGAAGCAGCAGAACACCACGCCGCGTTCGGGCAGGCCGCACTCCGCGCGGGACGGTGCCGGCTCCAGTACGCGGGTGTTGTCCGAGGGCTGGAAGGCACGTGGCAGGCGCAGGACGCGTTCGCTGAAGTGACGTTCCAGCGATGCCGGCAGCACGAATTCGTCGGCGACCACGGCATCCAGCCAGCGCGCACCCGATGTGCCGGGGTAGGCCAGCCAGTTCAGCTGCAACGGGGCCGGGCGCATGGCCAGCACTTCGGGCGTGCCGCCGCCCCCCCAGCCGCGCAGGTCGAACAGCAGGTCGATGCCCTGTGCACGGATGCGGGCCGCGATGTCGGCATGCCGCAGTGCGGCCACGTCATGCAGGCGGGCCGCAGCCTGCAGGCGTTCGCGGATGCGGCTGCCATCGGCGCGGTTCAGCGCGAACAGGTGCAGCTGCAGCGCCGGGTCATGGCGCAGGTGTTCGAGCAGGGCCACGGTCAGCAGCCCGGTGGGATGCGCGCCGAAGCCATTGGAGAGGAAGCCGACGCGCAACGCGCCGTGCTCGCGAACCTTCACTGCAGGAAGGGGGCGCACCGCCGACGCAACGACCGCCGCGCGTGCGCGCGCACAGGCCAACTGCTCCGCAGCGCTTACGTCTTCACTGAGGAAGGCGAAGGGTTCCACTGCACCCTGCCCGGAAGCGAGCGCGGCACGTACCTGCGCAGCCAGCGTGTCCACGTCCTGCCAGTCACACAGGCGGCGCTGCCAGGCCAGGCGCTGGGCCGCGATGTAGGGTTCGCCCGGCATCAGCGCGTGCGCGCGGCGATAGGCCGCAGCTGCGCCTTCGGCATCATCGGCATCTTCCAGCGCATGGCCCAGCCACAGCGCGATGCCCGGGTGCTGCGGGGCCAATGCCGAGGCCTGGCCGAGCAGCTTCGCCGCGTCGGTGTGCGCGCCGGCCATCCACGCCACGCGGCCCAGCCGCGCCAGCGCTTCGGGGTGGTTCGGGCGCAGTTGCAGGGCGTGTCGTGCGGCCTGCTCGCCGGCAGCGATGTCGCCGGCTTCCAGTTCCAGGTCGGCCAGCATCACCCAGGCGACGAAGTCGCCGGGCTGGCGTGCGATCGCCTGCTGCAGGTGCTGCCGCTGCTGCCAGGCCGTCATCGTGCTCAGCCCGCCGACAGCTGGGCCAGGGCGTCGACCTGGTGTTCGTGGCTGAGCCGCTGCAGCAGCGGGTCGAGGTCACCGGCCAGGATGTTGGGCAGGTCGTACAACGTCAGGCCTTCCACGCGGTGGTCGGTGATCCGGCCCTGCGGGAAGTTGTAGGTGCGGATGCGCTGGCTGCGATCGCCGCTGCCGACCTGCAGGCGCCGCGATTCGGCCTGTGCCGCGTCCTGGCGCTGGCGCTCGGCATCGAGCAGCTGCGCCTTCAGGCGCTTCATCGCCTTGTCGCGGTTGGCGTGCTGGCTGCGCTCGGTCTGGCACTCCACCACCACGCCGGTTGGCACATGGGTGATGCGGATCGCGGACTCGGTCTTGTTGACGTGCTGGCCACCGGCGCCGGACGAGCGGAACGTATCCACCTTCAGGTCGGCCGGATTGATGACGATGTCATCGACTTCGTCGGCCTCGGGAATGATCGCCACGGTGGCGGCCGAGGTATGGATGCGGCCCTGCGATTCGGTGGCCGGCACGCGCTGCACGCGGTGCGTGCCCGATTCGAACTTCAGGCGCGAGAACGCACCCCGGCCGACCACACGTGCCACCACTTCCTTGTAGCCGCCATGCTCGCCGGGGTTGTCCGATTCGATCTCGACCTTCCAGCCCTGGCGTTCGGCATAGCGGGCGTACATGCGGAACAGGTCGCCGGCGAAGATCGCGGCTTCGTCGCCGCCGGTGCCGGCGCGTACTTCAAGGAACAGGTTGCCTTCGTCGCGCGGATCGCGCGGCACCAGCAACAGGGCCAGTTCCTGTTCCAGCTCCTGCAGGCGCGCCTGGGCGGCGGCGATTTCCTCGTCGGCCAGGTCGCGCAGCTCGGGGTCGGCGCGCATGCCTTCGGCGGCGGCCAGGTCGGCCTTGGCACGGGCTTCATCGGCGAGCGCGGCAGCGACCGGCTCCAGTTGGGCGAATTCGCGCGAAAGGTCGCGGAAACGGGTGTTGTCGGCGACCACATCGGGTTCGGCGAGCAGGCGTTCCAGTTCTTCGCGGCGCTCGGCCAGCGCTTCCAGCTTACGGCGCAGGGTCGGCGTCATCGGGTCTCACGGGTGGGTGGCGGTAGCCCGGCGTGGCCGGGAACAGGCGCTCGGCGGCGCGGGTCAGGTCGGCATCGCCACTCAGCGCGGCGGCGCGCAGTGCGGCGGTCGGCGGGTGCAGCAGGCGGTTGGTCAGGCCGTGGGCCAGCAGTTCCAGCACTTCGTCGGCGGGCTTGCCGTTGGCCAGCTGCTGGCGTGCGCGCTCCAGCAACTCGGCGCGGGTGGCCTCGCCGAACGCACGCAGCTGCCGCAAAGGCGCCTGATGGGCACTGGCCTGCTGGGTCTCGACGTAACGCGATACCTGCAGGTCGATGATCGCCTCGGCTTCGGCGGCGGCCTCGCGGCGGCCACGACGGTTGTCTTCCACCGCGCGTTCCAGATCATCGACGGTGTAGAGGAAGGCATCGTTGAGCGTGCCGACCTCGGCTTCGATGTCGCGCGGAACGGCCAGGTCGAACAGCAGCATCGGCTTGTGCCGGCGTGCACGCAGGGCCTTGGCCACCATCTCGCGATGGATCACCGGCTCGCGCGCGGCGGTGGCCGAGAACACCACGTCGGCCTCGCCCAGGTGGCGGTCCAGTTCGGTCAGCGGCAGGGCCACGCCGCCATGGCGGCTGGCCAGTTCCTGCGCGTGGGCCAGGGTGCGGTTGGCGATCAGCAGCCGCCGCACCTTGCCTTCGCTCAGGTGCCGTGCAGCCAGCTCGATGGTCTCGCCGGCCCCGACCAGCAGCACGGTGGAGTCGTCCAGCCGGGCGAACGCGTTCTGCGCCAGGCGCACCGCGGCCGATGCCACCGATACCGGGTTGGCACCGACCTGGGTATCGGTGCGCGCACGCTTGGCCACCGAGAAGGTCTGCTGGAACAGGCGGTCCAGACGCTGTCCGAGCAGTCCATGGTCGCGCGCGGTCGACCAGGCGTCCTTCACCTGGCCGAGGATCTGCGGTTCGCCCAGCACCATCGAGTCCAGCCCGGTGGCGACCCGGAACAGGTGGCGCACGGCCTCGGCATCGGCATGCTGGTACAGATAGCCCTGCAGGTCGCCGGCCTGGCTGCGCAGCCACTGGTCCAGCGCCTGTGCCGAGTCGGCCACGGCGTACAGCTCGGTGCGGTTGCAGGTCGACAGCAGGACCGCCTCGGCGATCTGCGGGGTATCGCGCAGCGAGCCCAGCGCACGCGGCAACGCCTCACCGGCGAAGGCCGCGCGCTCGCGCAGCTCTACCGGTGCGGTCTGGTGATTCAGTCCGAGCACCCACAGGGTCATTGTTCAGTTGCTTGCGATAAGCTGCTGGCCATTGGACGACATTTTAAGGCCCCGATGCCGACGATGCCCGCATTGATTCGCATCCCCAGTGTTCTGCTGCTGTCCCTGGCCTGCGCCCAGGCCCTGGCGGCGGTGCCGGCCAGGGCCCCCGTGCGGGCCGCGGCCACCGGGGAACTGGCGCTGGAGCCGGTGATGGCCGGTGAGTTCGCCCTGCAGGCCGGCAAGCTGGCCGAGGCCGCGCGCTGGTACCTGCAGGCCGCGCAGCAGACCGACGGCGACGCTGGCCTGGCCGAGCGCGCGACCCGTATCTCCATGCTTGCCAATGATGACGCCAGCGCCGCCAAGGGCCTGGCCCTGTGGCAGCAGCGCGCCCCGCGTTCGTTGACCATGCGCAGCGCCGCCGGTGCGCTGGCCATGCGCCAGGGCGATGTGAAGGCCGCCCGCACTGAATTGCAGGCGCTGCTGGCCGACCCCGACGAGCGCGGCTGGAAGTTCGCCCTGGCCGCGCTGATCGGCGGTGGCCGCGACCCGGCGGTGCCGGCGCAGGTGCTCGGCGAGCTGGTCGATGCCAATGCGATTCCGCCGAAGATCGAGGCCTGGCAGGAGTTCGGCCGCCTCGCCCTGCGCATGGACAAGCCCGACCTGGCGCGGCGCTTGATCGATGAAGTGGTCAGGCGCTTCCCCGAAGAACCGCGCGTAGCGTTGCTGCGTGCCAGCCAGCTGCAGCAGGCCGGCGAGACCGACAAGGCCTTGTCGCTGCTGCACGACGTCGAGCCGAAGACACGGCAGGACCCCGAGCTGCGCAATGCGGTGGCCATCGCCTACGACAGCCTGGGGCAACCGGCTGCGGCCGAGCGCGTACTGGCATTCGGCCCGCAGGATGTGCAGACCTGGGGCATGCGCGCTTCACTGTTGGCCAAGCAGGGCGACAAGGCGGCGCTGTCCAACCTCTACAACGAACTGTCGCGGCAGGCGGCCAAGCCGGACCCCGCGCAGCGCCTGTTGCTGGGCAAGATCGCCGAATACCTGAAGCGCTATCCCGAGGCGGTGCAGTGGTACCACAGTGTGCCCGGCGGTGATGAGCTGAGCGAGGCGCGCCTGCGTGCGGCCAACGCCCAGGCCCTGGCCGGACGGCTGCCGCAGGCACTGGATGAGGTGCACGCGATCCAGTCCGACGCGGTGGTCGATGATGATGTGCGCCGTGACGCGTATCTGCTGGAGGCCGAGCTGCGCCAGCGCGGCGATGACAGTGCTGGCGAGCTGGATGCGCTGGCCCGCGGCCTGGCCGCCTACCCGGATGACAATGGCCTGCTGTACGCCCGCGCGCTCACCTGGGAGCGTCGTGACGATATTCCGCGCGCCGAGGCCGACCTGCGCAAGATCCTGGTGACCGACCCGGAAAACGTGCCGGCCCTGAATGCCTTGGGCTACACCCTGGCTGACCGTACCGGGCGCCTGCAGGAGGCGCTGGAGCTGATCGACCGCGCCCGCGTCGCCGAGCCGGACAACGCCGCCATCGTCGACAGCTATGGCTGGGTGCTGTATCGCCTGGGCCGCAAGGACGAAGCGCTGGTGCAGCTGCGCCGGGCCTGGACCCTGGCCAAGGACCCGGAGATCGCCGCCCATGTCGGCGAGGTGCTGTGGGTGCTGGGCAAGCATGACGAGGCCCGCCACTTCTTCGACGAAGCGGCCAAGCTCGACCCTGAAAACCGCGCGCTGCTGCGCGCCCGCGAGAAATTCAATCCATGAGTGTTTCCCTGATCCGGCCGCTGCTGTTGGCGGCTGCGACCCTGGCGGTGACCGCCTGTACCAGCGTGGGCACGCAGAAGACCCCGCCACCGGCGGTGGTCGAGACGGTCTCGGCCGAAGCGGCGCAGGCCGAAGCGGCGCGAGTGGCCGCCCTGCATGCACAGCCGGACTGGGCCTTCCAGGGCCGGGTCGCGGTCAGCAAGGGCAAGGACGGCGGCAGCGGTCGCATCGACTGGAAGCAGCAAGGCCGCCGCTACGTGGTGGAGTTGAGCGCGCCGGTGACCCGGCAGAGCTGGAAGCTGACCGGTGACACCCATTCCGAAGCTGGCCGCCTGGAAGGACTGGCAGGCGGTCCGCGCGACGGCGAGGACGCCCAGCAGCTGTTGCTGGAAGCGACCGGCTGGGACATTCCGGTCAACCAGTTGCCGGAGTGGATCCGTGGCCTGGTGGCCGGCGACGCCGCCGGCCCCGAGACGGTCGAACGCGACGGCGAAGGCCGGCCCCGCCGCATGCAGCAGATGGGCTGGCAGGTACAGTACCTGGACTGGTACCCGGCCGACGCCGGACGGCCGGCGCTGCCGCGCCGGATCGAGGCCAGCAACGGTGACGCCAAGGTGCGCCTGCTGGTGGACGAGTGGAGGCAGGGCACGCCATGAGCGGGGCAGTCGACGACGCGGGCTGGTCCTGGTGGCCGGCCCCGGCCAAGCTGAACCTGTTCCTGCACATTACCGGCCGCCGGGCCGACGGCTACCACGAACTGCAGACCGTGTTCCGCCTGCTGGACTGGGGGGACCGCATCGGCCTGCGCCTGCGTGAAGACGGCCAGGTGCGCCGGCAGGGCGAGGGCCTGGCCGGCGTGGCCGAGGCCGATGATCTGGCGGTGCGCGCCGCGCGTCTGCTCCAGGAAGCGGCGAAGGTTGCGCAAGGTGCTGACATCATCGTCGAAAAGCACGTTCCTGCCGGTGGTGGATTTGGCGGCGGTTCGTCCGACGCGGCCACCGTACTGGTGGTACTGAACCGGCTCTGGCATGCCGGCCTGGATGAAGATGCCCTGGCCGCGCTGGGCCTGCGCCTGGGCGCCGACGTGCCGGTGTTCGTGCGCGGCCGCAACGCCTGGGCCGAAGGGGTGGGCGAGCGCCTGCAGCCGATCACGCTGGCGCCGGCCTGGTATGTGGTGGTTGAACCGGGCGTTCATGTTCCCACGCCGGCCCTGTTTGCAGACCCGGATTTGACGCGCGACAGCCCAGTGGCGAAAATAGAGGACTTCGCTTCCGGGACCCTGGTCGGGAACGCGTTCGAACCGGTGCTGCGCCGCCGTGAGCCTGCCGTCGAGGCAGCGCTTGCCGCGTTGAGCGACATCGGCACGGCGCGGCTGACCGGCTCGGGAAGTGGTTGTTTCGTCGAATTCGCGTCGCAGTCTGCTGCAGAGCAGGGACGGTCGAAATTGCCGAAGGAGTTGCGGGCAAGGGTGGCAGCGGGCGTTGCGCGTTCGCCACTGCTGGATGCACTCGAGCAACACTGATTTATCAATGCAGGGGCGTCGCCAAGAGGCCCAAGGCACCAGGTTTTGATCCTGGCATTCGTAGGTTCGAATCCTACCGCCCCTGCCAATAGCGGCTGTGTCCGCGCCTTCCAGCGCATCGCCCGCGCGGGACGTGGAAACAACCGCGGTGTTGTCAGCAGCAAGGGTCCATCCGGGTCCTTGCCGCCCCCGGATCCCCGCCACTCGTCCCCGCCCGAGACAATCATGATGCAAGAGTCCCCGAACCTGCTGGTCTTTTCCGGCAACGCCAACAAACGTCTGGCGCAGAACATCTGCAAGGAACTGGGGGTTCGCCCGGGCAAGGCGCTGGTCTCGCACTTCTCCGATGGTGAAGTGCAGGTGGAGATCGAAGAGAACGTCCGCAAGCAGGACGTGTTCGTGATCCAGCCGACCTGCGCGCCGAGCGCGGAAAACCTGATGGAACTGCTGGTGCTGATCGACGCGCTCAAGCGCGCATCGGTGGCCAGCGTGACCGCCGTGGTGCCGTACTTCGGCTACTCGCGCCAGGATCGCCGCATGCGCTCCTCGCGCGTGCCGATCACCGCCAAGCTGGCGGCCAAGATGTTCAGCACCGCGGGCGCTGATCGCGTGCTGACCGTCGACCTGCACGCCGACCAGATCCAGGGCTTCTTCGATATTCCGGTGGACAACGTGTATGCGTCCCCGCTGCTGCTGGCCGACATCTGGCGCGCCTACGGCACCGAGAACCTGATCGTCGTCTCGCCGGACGTGGGCGGCGTGGTCCGCGCCCGTGCGGTGGCCAAGCGCCTGGATGACGCCGACCTGGCGATCATCGACAAGCGCCGCCCGCGCGCCAACGTCTCCACCGTGATGAACATCATCGGCGACGTCGAAGGCAAGACCTGCGTCATGGTCGATGACATCGTCGATACCGCCGGCACTCTGTGCGCCGCTGCCGCTGCCCTGAAGGCGCGCGGTGCGCTCAAGGTCGCCGCCTACTGCACCCACGCGGTGCTGTCGGGCCCGGCGGTGGACAACATCACCAATTCCCAGCTCGACGAACTGGTGGTGACCGACACCATCCCGCTGAAGGACGCCGCGCGGGTGTGCAGCAAGATCCGCCAGCTGAGCGTGGCGGAAATGCTGGCCGAAACGATGCGCCGCATCGCCTTCGGCGAGTCGGTCAGCTCGCTGTACGTCGACTGAGTTTTTCGTCCCTGCCGGCAACGGCGGGGACATACCCCGGGTGCTTCTGGTCGCGGAAGCATCTTCAACCGCCAAGCCGCAAGGCGAGGCAACAACCTGAGTAGTCGAAAATGTCGAAGACCCATGAAATCAAGGTCACCAAGCGTGAACTGCAGCGTAAGGGTGCGAGCCGCCGCCTGCGTCACGCGGGTGTGATCCCGGCCATCGTGTACGGCGGCAACGCCGAGCCGGTCGCCATCAGCCTGGACCACAACGAAATCTGGCTGGCCCAGCAGAACGAGTGGTTCTATGCCTCGATCCTGGACCTGAACCTGGACGGCCAGGTGCAGAAGGTCCTGCTGCGTGACATGCAGCGCCACCCGTACAAGCAGCTGATCATGCACCTGGACTTCCAGCGCGTGAACGAGAACGAAGCCCTGACCGCTTCGGTCCCGCTGCACTTCGTCAACGAAGACACCTCGCCGGCTGGCAAGGCTGCCGACGTCGTGGTCACCCACGAACTGAAGGAAGTGACCATCACCTGCCTGCCGAAGGACCTGCCGGAGTCGATCGAAGTCGACCTGGGCGAGCTGAAGGCCGGTGACGTGGTGTACCTGTCCGACATCAAGCTGCCGAAGGGCGTGGAAATCCCGGCGCTGGCGCTGGGCAAGGACCACGACGACGCCATCGTCACCGCCAAGGCCGGCAAGGCCGACGCGGCTGACGAAGAAGCGGCTGCCGCCGAGTAATACCGTTACGGTGCCTGCCTCCGGGCAGGCACCGTACTGGAAGGAACCATGGCAGGACTGCGACTGATCGTCGGTCTGGGCAACCCCGGATCGGAACACGCCCGGACCCGGCACAATGCCGGGTTTCATTTCGTTGAGGCCCTGGCGGAAAAAGCCGGTGCGCGATGGAATGTGGACAGCAAGCTGTTCGGTGAGACCGCCAAGGTCGAGATCGCCGGGCAGACGGTGTGGCTGCTCAAGCCCGCCACCTTCATGAACCTCAGCGGCAAGTCGGTCACCGCCGCCCAGCGGTTCTGGAAGATCGAGCCGGAGGAAACCCTGCTGGCCCACGACGAACTGGACCTGCCGCCCGGCGCGGCACGGCTGAAGTTCGACGGTGGCCACGGCGGCCAGAACGGCCTGCGCGACACCATCCGCCTGCTCGGCCACGGCAGGTTCCATCGCCTGCGCGTGGGCATCGGCCATCCCGGCCACAAGGACCGCGTGGTGGGTTGGGTGCTGGGGCGCCCGTCGAAGGACGACGACGTGCTGATTGCACGCGCCATCGATGATGCGATCGACGTGATGCCGCTGGCGGTGCAGGGCGATTTCAACGAAGCGATGAAGCGGCTGCATACCCCGCGCTGACCATGACCGACCCGCGTACTCCCTGCACCGTGTGTGGCGCCATGATCCTGCTTGCGACGGCGGCCCGGAACAATGGGCTCTGCATGCCCTGCCGGAATGGCACGCGGCAATGCATGGAAGAGGCGAGGGTGCGAAACAAGGAAATGCGCGAAGAGCGGGACCGATACGAGAATTCCGCTGCAGGGCGCCACTGGAACTGGCTGGTGGAACAGGAAGGCGGTTCGGGTTGTGGATTCTCTGGGCTACTTGTGCCAGACCAGCGCTACTTCGCGGTTTCGGTGACAAGCAGCGAAGTCTGGCGTGGCGGTATTGGTACGTACTTCGACAGTTACTCGGGTGCCTATTACGAAGAGACGCTCGCAGGTCTTGAAGAAATGGGGCTGGTCGAACTGGCCGACGTGCTGAAAGAAGCCAAAATGGTGCTGTTCGGTGATGAAGCCGTGCCCAAGGATGAAGGTGTCCGCTGGGAGAAAATGTACGGTCAGCATAATGAGCTGCCGGACGGTGTCGGAGTCCTGCTGGACCGCTTGAGCCAGAGATTTTGTGAGACTGAGGAGAGGCTAGAGCTTTCTGCTGCACTGCAGACCTACGCTGAGAAGCACAAGCTGTACGCTGCGTTCTAGCTTGGGCTACTGGAAGGACGATTGGGGATTGAGGGCATGCCCGCAGGCGAGCCTTGAATCCCGAATCATCCACTTACACTCAAACCCGGATTCAACCCATGGGTATCAAATGCGGCATCGTCGGCCTGCCCAACGTCGGCAAGTCGACCCTGTTCAATGCGCTGACCAAGGCGGGTATCGCCGCGGCGAACTTCCCGTTCTGCACCATCGAGCCGAACGTCGGCATCGTGCCGGTGCCGGATCCGCGCCTGAACGAGCTGGCGGGCATCATCAACCCGCAGAAGGTCATCCCGACCGCGGTCGAGTTCGTCGACATCGCCGGCCTGGTGGCCGGTGCCGCCAGCGGTGAAGGCCTGGGCAACAAGTTCCTGGCGCACATCCGCGAAGTCGATGCGATCACCCACGTGGTGCGCTGCTTCGAGCACGGCGACATCGTGCACGTGGCTGGCAAGGTCGATCCGATCTCGGACATCGAAACCATCGATACCGAGCTGGCGCTGGCCGACCTGGACAGCGTCGAGAAGGCACTGAACCGTGCCGAGCGTGCGGCCAAGGGCGGCGACAAGGATGCAGCGGCGCGCAAGCCGGTGCTGGCCAAGCTGCAGGCGGCGCTGTCGGAGGGCAAGGCCGGCCGCTCGGCCGGCCTGGACGAGGAAGAGAAGGCGCTGGTGCGCGACCTGTTCCTGCTCACCCTGAAGCCGGTGATGTACATCGCCAACGTGCTGGAAGACGGCTTCGAGAACAACCCGCACCTGGAAGCCGTGCGCGCGCACGCCGCCGCCGAGGGCGCGCAGGTGGTGCCGGTGTCGGCCGCGATCGAAGAAGAGCTGTCCCAGCTCGACGATGAAGACCGCGATACCTTCCTGGCCGACCTGGGCCTGAGCGAGCCGGGCCTGAACCGCGTGATCAACGCGGCCTACAGCCTGCTGGGCCTGCAGACCTACTTCACCGCTGGCGTGAAGGAAGTCCGTGCGTGGACCGTGCGCAAGGGCGCCACTGCCCCGCAGGCCGCCGCGGTCATCCACACCGACTTCGAGAAGGGCTTCATCCGCGCCGAAACCATCGCGTATGACGACTTCATCAAGTACAAGGGCGAAGCCGGCGCCAAGGAAGCAGGTCGCCTGCGCCTGGAAGGCAAGGAATACCGCGTGCAGGAAGGCGATATCCTGCACTTCCGCTTCAACGTCTGATCCGGCGGCAACGGATCGACCCCGGACGCCCCGCCCTGTGCGGGGCGTTCGCGTTTCCGGCGATGGACAAAAAATCACCACACTGCGAAACGCTTGCGGCGTGACGTTCGCCGGCACTTGTCCACAGCAAACTCCCATCGCTTTCCACGCCACATGTGGAAAACCGCACAGCTCCCCTGTAGAGCCGAGCCTACGCTCGGCTCAGGGGGGTATCAGCAGAGCGTGGGCTCGGCTCTGCCAGGTTGCCTGTGCAATATGGACAAATTTTCACCACGCTTCGAAACGCCTGCGGTGCAATGCTCGCACCCACTTGTCCACACCAAATCCCAACCACTCTCCACGGCGGATGTGGAAAACCGCGCATGGGCGTGGACAAAAAAACGCCACTCCCTGAAACGCTTGGTGCGTGGAGCTCACCGCCACTTGTCCACACCAAACTCCCACCGCTTTCCACGCGGCATGTGGAAAAAGCGCCCAGCACTCCCTTGCCGGGCACTTCCCGCATCACCAGGTGTACGACACGCCCAGCTGGGCACCGACGTCGCGGAAGCCCATGCCGCCGCTCTGCCGGCTCAGTTCGCCCCAGCCGCGCCAGCCGCCGGACAGATCCACCTGTACACCGGCCTTGGCCTCGTAGATGTCGCGCGGCAACTGCCGCTGCAGCCGTTCACCGTCCATCGCCAGGCCCGCGCCATTGCCGCCGGACCACCAGTTCACTGCCACGTACGGATGCACCTGGCCCTGCGCCGCGCTCAACCCGCGGCTGTACAGGCGCAGGCCGAGGCGGGTGCTGGTCTCGTCACCACCGCGGTCTTCGACCACCGTGCCGTTGGCCTCGACCACGCGGTCGCTGTCATAGCGGCTGTGCACCACCTGCAGTTGCGGTTGCAGGTAGATGCCGCGCAGCGCGGTGCGCCGCAGGGGCAGCACATAGCCAGCTTCGGCCGATGCACTCCAGTTGCGGGCGTCATAACGTTCCTTCTGCAGTCCATCGCCCTGCACGCTGTTGCGGAAGCGGCCGTACTGCAGCCAACCATCCACATAGGCGCCGCCTTGCATGCGTGCATCCTGCAGCCAGGTGGCATAGGCACCCACACTGGTGCCGGTGACCACGCCACGCGCGGTGTAGCCGGTCACCTGCGAGCGGCTGTCATTGCGCGCGCGGCCGTGGCCGAGCATCGCACCTGCCTGCAGTTCGCCCGCGCCGCCCACCTCGAAGCGACGGCCGACGCCGACCAGCACGCTGCTGATCTGCCCATCGACCTGGACCTGGCGGTTGCGGTCGTGGCTGTCGGGCTGCGCGCTGCGAAGGTGCATCCAGGCCACGGCATCGCTGCTGGCGCCGGCCTCGGCGGCGGGGTCACCGGCGCGGTCGTGCAGGCTGTGCCGGAACATGCCCAGCGCGGCGTTGCGGTTGGCCAGGTAAGCCGCCGGTTCCGGGCGTTCCACCTGCGGGCGCGGCGGGTCGATCGGCGGTTCCGGCGGCAACGGCGGGTCGACCGGTGGTTCCGGCGGTGACGGCGGGTCGACCGGTGGTTCCGGCGGTGACGGCGGGTCGACCGGCGGTTCCGGTGGCTGCGGCGGATCAATCGGCGGTTCCGGCGGCTCCGGCGGATCGACGGGTGGCACGTATTCCGAACGCAGGTACCAGTTGCCATCATCCGGGGTCGACACGCCGCCCTTGAACAGGAAGTAGTCGTAGGCACCGGCGACCGCGCGTCCCTGCAGGCTGAACTGTGCATCGGACTGGCCGCCAACGGTGATCAGGCGGATACCCTCCTGCGTCAGTGCACCGGCACCGCCGGCATTGCGCACGCTCACGCTGGCAGTGCCGCTGCTGTTGCCATTGATGACCAGCTGGTCGCCCAGCGAAGTGTCGTCACCCAGTGCACGGTTGAAGATCCAATGGCCACCGTTGCCCACGTAGTCGCCGCTGACGGTAACGGTCTTGAAGCCGCTTGCCCCCGGGGTATCGAAGGCGATGGTGCCGGCGTGTTCGAGCGCGCCGACGCTGGAACTGGCACGCACGTTCCACTGGCTGCTGCCATCCAGCGCAAGCTGTGCGACCTGGTAGCCGGAGTCGTTGCGCAGAGCACCGCTGAACGTGGTGCCGTTGCCCAGCACCATGCGTACGTCAGCCGTTTCGCTGTCGACCACCACGTCACCGCGCAGCGTGCTGGCGTCGGCGCTGAAGTCGATGCGGCTGGTCGCCACGCTGCTGCCATCGGTGAACACCGTGTCGCTGACGCGCAGCAGGCGCCCGCTGCCGTCGCCTGCGGTCACATCGCTGCCATTGACGGTCAACGCATGGTTGCTGCCCTGCAGCCAGAACGCGGCGCCGCTGGCGGTCTCGATGTGGCTGTCATTGAAGGTGGCGCGGTTCCAGTACGGGCCGAACGCAGTCAGGTAGGAGCGGTAGCCGCCGCTGTTGCTGCCGGTCATGCGGATGTCCAGGCGATCGGCCTGGGTCAACCGCGCGGTGTTCATGTGCACGATGCCGAACACGTTCTCGCCGTCGCCGCGGATCGCAACGGTGTCGAGCAGCGCGGTGGCGGTGGAGCCACCGATGAACACGCCGCCACCCCCGTTGCCGCGCACGTCGATCACGCTTCCGGTGGCTTCAATGCGGCTGGCGGTGCTGCCGGTGGAACCGGTCACGCGTACGCCATAGGTCGCATCGCCGTGCGTGGTGATCCGGCCGCCCTGCACGGTGGCGACCCCGCCAGCGATCTCAACGCCGTAGCCGTAGGTGTCGGTCCAGGTGTCGATGGTGCTGTCGGTCAGCTGCAGGCGCGACTCATCGCTGGCCAGCCAGAATCCGGAGTAGCCGTCGCGGACATCGAACGCGGCATCGCGGGCGGTCAGCTGGCCCCAGCTGTTGATGTTCACGCCATAGCCACCGACGGTGTAGAAGCTGCCGCCGTTGATCACCGCGCTGGAATAGGTCTTGCTGATGCGGCTGCCGAGCAGGCGCATGCTGCCGCCCACCGAGTGCGCTTCCACGTTCTCCAGCAGCACGCTGCCGCCACTGTCGATATCGAACCAGCCGCCGTCCATGTAGGTGTCGTACAGCTCGGCACGGCTGCCCGCGCCATCAACGGCAACGCCCGCGAGGATGCCGCCGGGGGCGAGAGTGATGCGGCTGTTGCGGATCGTCAGCAGGCCGGCGCTGTCGGCGCGCAGGCGGGCACCACTGTCGGCACTCATCTGCAGATTGTCCAGGTGCGCTTCACTGCCCTTGCCGGAGGCGCCGATCAGGGTGCCGACGCCGCCGGTCATCGCGATGCGGCCGCCGGTGTAGTGGACCACGCCACCGTTGTAGGCCTGTACGACGCCGAATCCGCTGCCGTTGCGCGTGGCATCGATGTCGACATCGCGCGCATCGATCACACTGCCGGCACCATTGGCATACAGTGCGTAGAAGCCAACACCGGTGGCCGGTGCGATCGACAGCGTCGCCCCGCGCAGTTGTACCTGGCCGCCATTGGCGGCAGACACGGCGCTGCCATTACCAGTCACGTTGATGCGGCTGCCGTCGATCAGTGCGCTGCTGCCAGCGCCGGTGACGGTCAGTGCGAAGCTGCCCGAGCCATGGGTGAGGACATCATCGGCACCGAGCTGCAGGCTGTTGCCATCGCTGACCTGCAGGGGCCCGGTCAGATCGGCGGCGTGGACCGGCAGTGCCGCCCACAGGGCGGTCGCCAGCAGGCTGGGAAGGAGGGAAGCAGGCGCGAGGCGCGCGCGCCCGGACGCACGGCGGCGCCGAGGGGGGGAGGCATACATGCTGTTGGACTTCCTGTGGCAGGGCGCAGCAGGGCTGCGCGGACTGGCGCGGCAGGGCCGCGTCGCTGCGGAAGCCACACGCGATGGCAGCTGCAGGCGCCACCGGGCTTCCGTCCCCCACGGCGACGCGGTTGCTGCCGGCAGGCGCACCATGGCGGGATGCGTCCAGCCTAGAAATCGGCACTGTCCTATGGAATCAGGCGTTTCCTAAAGCCGTCGCAGGCCCTCGTACGGGGCCTGCAGGATTCAGCCTGGAGTGGGCCTCAGGCGAACAACGAGGCCTGCAGGCAGTACTCGATCAGTGCCTGGTCACTGTCCACGCCGAGCTTGCGCATCGCACTGATCTTCTGCGTGCTGACCGTCTTGGCGCTGCGCTGCAGCTGGCGTGCGATGTCGCCCACGCTCATGCCGCCGGTAAACAGCCGGATCACTTCCAGCTCGCGCGGCGACAGGCGCGCACGGACCGCATCGGCGTCGGCTGGTTCGCTCGCCGCGACCGGTAGCAGGCCCGGCGGCCGGTAGACGCGGTCGGCCAGCACCACGCGCAGGGCCTGTACCAGGCTGCCCAATCCATGGCTCTTGAGCACGACGCCGCCCGCACCGGCGGCATACATCGCTGCAACCAACGACGGATTGGACACCATCGTCAGCACCAGCAGGCGCGTCTCCGGGAAGCTGCGGCGCAGGAACGAGATCAGCTTGATGCCGTCACCGAAGCGGTCGCCCCCCGGCATGCTGTAGTCGGTGATCACGACCTGTGGCCGGGTCCGGGTCATCAATTCGATCAGCGTCGCCGGGTCGGCCGCTTCGCCCACCACGTCCAGGTCAAGTTCCCCGGCCAATACGTCGCGGATGCCGGCAAGCACGATCGGGTGGTCGTCAGCGATGAGGATCCGTGTGGTCATGGTGGGGTCGGGTCGTCAGGTGGGGGAGGGGAGGCCGCATCAAGCAGCGGATGCAACAGCTGTTCGAGGCGACGCTGGAAGCGGGCAAGCGACGCCGCTTGGGTGGCCAGGTCATCGCCGCCAGCAAGGCTGTGCTCGATCTGCAGGCCGCTGTGCACCAGCGTGGGTGCGCCCACGATGACCAGTGCGCCACGGATGCGATGCAGTACCTGCACCACGCGCGCGGGATCGGCGCTGGCAATCGACTGGCGCAGGCTGTGCAGGTCAGCCTGCATGGTCTGCACGAACAACGCCTGCATCTTCGCGGGAACCTGCAGCGGGAGATCATCATCGCGCGTATCGGTGGATTCCGGTCCTTGCGGTGGCGCGGCAACCGTTGCATCGCCCCGGGTGATCTGGATCAGCAGGCGTTGCAGCGCTTCCAGCGTGATCGGCTTGACCAGCACGCCCTGCATGCCCGATTCCTGGCAGCGCTGGCGTTCGGCCGGGTCGGCGTTGGCAGTGGCACCGTGGATCGGCACGCGGGCACCACGCACCCGCAAGGCACGGGCCAGGCCATAGCCATCCAGCCCCGGCATGTTCAGGTCGGTCAGCACCAGCGCGAACTCGTCCTGCTGCCAGTAGCCCAGCGCTTCATTGCCGTCGCTGGCGACCACGGCGCGGCAGCCGAGCTGTTCCAGCTGGTCGCGCAGGATCGCCTGGTTGATCGGGTTGTCCTCCGCCACCAGCACCTGCAGGCCGAAACGGCGCGTAGCCGGCAGGCGCCCTTCGGTGCTGGCCGCCAGTGGCTGGCCACTGGCGGCAGCCAATGCGAGCACGATCGCGTCAAACCGGTGCAGGCCAACCTGCCAGGCGCCATCGATCTGCCGTGGCCGGACGCCGCCTTCGCGGCAGGCAACCACACGCGGTCCATCCACCCACTCGGGCAACGCGTCGTCCAGGACCAGGTCGAGCAGCACGGTGGACGACGGCAAGCCCGCCGCGCCTTCATCGCGGTACACGCTGGCCAGTGCACCGCGCTGCTGCAGGCGCTCGCACAGCGATTGGACCAGCTCGCGCACACCGCCCCGCACCTGTACCTGCAGGCCCGCAGGCAACTGCGGCGCAGGAGATTGCTGCGGATCGGACGGCGCCGTGGGCAGCGGCAGTTCGACGCTGAAGCTGCTGCCCAGGCCGCTCTCGCTGACCACGCGCAGCTGGCCTTCCATCAACGCCACAAGATGCGCGCAGATGGAAAGGCCCAGGCCGGTGCCGCGCATCGCATCGGTGCCCGGGTTGGCCTGGAAGAACGGCTCGAACAGGTGTGCCTGGTGCTCGCTGGCAATGCCGATGCCGGTATCGGCGACCTGCCACTGCAGCCAGCAGCGCTGCTCTTGCCAGCGTGCCGAGACGCGCACCACCACGCGTCCGCTGTCGGTGAACTTCAGCGCGTTGCTGATCAGGTTGTTGAGTATCTGGCGGATCCGTGCCGCATCACCGCACACCACGGGCGGCACGTCGGCATCGATGCAGGCGTAGAACTGCAGCCCCTTGCTGGCGGCCGCGGCAGCATACGAGTCGAGCGCATCCTCGGTCAGATGCACTGGATCGAACGGGCTGGGTTCCAGGCTCAGTTGCCCGGCCTCGGCCTTGCTGACATCGAGGATGTCGCTGATCAGTTGCATCAGCGTCGAGGACGAACGCTGGATCGTCCCCAGGTAGTCCCGCTGACGCGCATCCAGTGGCGTGAGCCCGAGCAGTTCGAGGGTACCGAGCACGCCGTATAGCGGCGTGCGGATCTCATGGCTCATGGTGGCCAGGAACTGGCTCTTGGCCCGGTTGGCCTGGTCGGCGGCACGGCGCGCCTGCTGCAGTACCTGCTCGGCTTCGTGCTGGCTGCTGAGATCGATGAACAGGCACAGCACCGCCGGCTCGCCGCGGTAGCGCGCCGGCGTCGCCGTCACCAGCAGGTGGCGGCCTTCGGGCGTGGTGTAGGCCAGCCCATCGCCGAGCGTGGTGCCCCCAGCGGCGAGCACGCTGCGCCGCCAGGGGCCGTGCCAGCCTCCAGTATGATGGTCTTCACCCAGCCAGCGGCGGGCGAGGGTGTTGTCCAGCAGCACATTGCCATCGGTACGGCGCAGCAGGCACAGCCCGATCGGCGCGTTGTCCAGGATCGTGCGGCTGAAGGCTTCGCTTTCCAGCAGCCGCGCGTGGTTGCTGCGCAGCGGCTCGATGACCGAACGCCGATACGCGCGCAGCACCAGCGTGCCACCCAGTGCCAGCAGCAGGGCCACCACCGTCGCACCGAGCAGCGGCCCCTGCGGGTGCTGGAATACCTGCCGCCAGCTGACGTGGTAGACCGCCAGCCAGCCGCGCTCGCTGCGCATGCGGAACTGCAGGCCTCCCAGGCCTGCCTGCCAGGAGGTGCCAGCGTTGCTGGCATCTGCAGCATCGCCCAGCAGGCGCTGGCCATCGGCATCGAACAGCGACAGCCGTTGGAACACCGGAACACCCAGCACCTGCCGGTAGTCATCGACGCGTGCCGGATCGAGCAGGCACGCCAGCGCGGCCTGCGAATCCTTGCCGTCCTCCCCCCACAGGCGCGCATCCTGCGGGGCGTGGGCGATGGCGAGCAGCCAGGTCTGCCGGTCGCGCCACGGCACGCTTACCCAGGCGATGCCGCCGCGCTGCAGCGTGGGCCGCGTACCCAGTGCGCGGTGGATGTCGGTGATCGCCGGGCGCAGGTGATGCGGGCTGTTCTGGCTCGCATCGGTACCGACGATCTGTACCGGTGCCAGCAGCCCGCGTGTGCCCTGGCCATCGACCAGCAGGCATTGCGGTGGTGGGTAGCGCGAAGCGGACCAGAACGTACCGTAGAAGCGCAGGAACCGGTCGCCCAGCTCGGTCGGTGGCGAACGACCGGTCCCCTCGTTCCCGATCACCGCGAAGTTGGTGTACAACGGACCGCGTTGCAGTTCCACGCTGGCATCGGCAACCGGCTGCCCTCGTACGCCGACATCATGCAGCCGCCACTGGCGCAGGAAGCGCTCCTGCTCGCGCAACGTGCCGTCCAGGCGGCGGAAGTGGTACTCGATCTTGCTGCGCTCTTCGTTCAACAGCTGCGAGCCGGCCGACAGCAACAGTCCGGCCTGCAGGGTCGCCAGCACCACCACGCCGATCAACAGGGCATGGACGCGGAGCGAGCGGCGAGCGAGTCGGCGTACAGGAGCGGCCTCGGCCGGCATGGCAGGTCTCAGGGCAGGGGGCGGACATCGGCACCGGTGGCGGCGCAACGTCCGCCGCTACTGCACAGACAGGATCGTCAATGCCGCTTGATGATTTTGTGAAGCCGTCGTGGAGTCCGCGTCAGCGCAGGGCAGCCTGCGGTCTTGCGTCCAGTTGCGGTGCTTCTTCGTCCAGCAAGCGGGTGAACGCGTCGGACGGCAGCGCCTGCGAGATCAGGAACCCCTGCACCTGGCTGCACCCCAGCTGCCGCAGGGCGGCCAGGTCGGCATCACTTTCCACGCCTTCGGCCACGATGGTCAGGCCCAGCTGGTTGGCCAGTGCGATCACCGTCGACAGGGTCAGGTGCAGGGCCGGGTCACGGGCGCAGCCACTGACCAGCGCGCGGTCGATCTTGACCTCGGTGAAGGGGGTATTGACCAGGTTGTGGACCGAGCTCAGGCCCTGCCCGAAATCATCCTGGGCCAAGCCGAAGCCCTTCATGCGCAGCCGGCAGGCACCGGCATAGAAGTCGCTGACGTGCCGCGTGGTGCTGTTCTCCATCAGTTCGAAGCACAACTCGCCGGGCGTCCCGCCGTGGGCCAGGGTCAGCGCCAGCAGCTCATCGGGCAGGTCCGACTGCTCCAGCAGATGAGGCGGCAGGTTGATCGACACCGGTACCCGGAAGCCCTGCTTGCGCCAACGCGCCTGTGCGCTGATGCTGGCCTTGAGCATCATCCGCAGCAGGTCGCCCTCCAGCCCGTAGCGGCAGATCGCCGGCAGGAAGCTGCCGGCAGCCAGCGTGCCCAGCTGCGGGTGGCGCCAGCGCACCAGTGCTTCGGCCGCCACCACCCGTCCGGACTGAAGTGACTTCTTGGGTTGGAACCAGGCCGTCAGGCTGCCATCGGCCATCGCCTGGCGCAGCTGCGACGCATCCGGTTCGGGGACTGCCGCCGACGCGCGAGAAGGAGCCTTGCCGGTGGCCGGGCGCGCCTGCGCCAGCGCCTCGAACAGCGCGTCCACGTCGGCGGCCGCCACCGGCTTGGACAGCAGGCCGATCACATCCAGCCCCAGCGATTCGGCCATCAGCCGTGCCGAGGTCATCATCCGCCGCGGGGCCGCGCTGACCACGGCCAGGCGCGGCGGGCGTGGTTGCGCCGCCAGTGCCTGGATGAACTGGATGCCGTCCTGCCCGGGCATCAGCAGGTCACTGACCACCAGGTCGTAGGGCTGGCAGGCACACAGTGCGATGGCGGCATCCACGTCTTCGCAGGCATCGACCTGGACACCGGCGCGGCTGCCGAACAGATTGGCCAGGAAACCACGCTGGAAGGGCTGGTCTTCCAGGATCAGGACGCGCTGGGTCATGCGGGGTCTCCTTGGCGCAGGGTGGTGAGCGCCTTGCGCAGGCGGGCGATGTCGACGGGTTTGCTGAGGTAGCCCTGCATGCCACTGGCCAGGCAGCGCTCGCGCTCTTCGGCGGTGGCATTGGCGGTGGCGCCGATCACCGGTACCGGGTTGCCGTCATCGCGCAGCTGGCGGGCCAGCGCGTGGCCGTCCATGCGCGGCATGTTGATGTCGGTCACCACCAGATCGAAGCACTGCTCACGGCACCGCTGCAACGCTTCCATGCCATCCTGTGCCAGCTCCACGTCGCAGCCGAGGGTGCGCAGCTGCTCGGCCAGGATCACCCGGTTGATCGGGTTGTCCTCGACGGCCAGCACACGCAGGCCCAGAGGCATCGGTGGTGCCGTACGCGTGGCCACCGGCTGCGCTGCACGCTGCTGCTGCACGCTGGCCAGCGCCTTGCCGATCGCGGTCATGCTGTGCAGGGTCACCACCAGGCTGCCATCACCGGCAGTGATCGGCTGGTCACCGCCCTCGATCGATGCCACCACGCGCGGGCCCGACCAGGCCAGCGGCATCCCGGCTTCGCCATCCATCAGGATCGCACCGTCATGGTCCAGCAACGTCGGGTCGCCAAGCAGGGGCTGCGCGTTGGCGCCCCAGCGACACAGCCAGCCACAGGCACTGTCGACCAGCTCGCGGTCGCGGCCGCGCACCAGGATCGGTGGTTCCGGCAGCAGTGTGGGGCCATCCTCGGCAGCGGCCAGCACCGGCAACGGTAGGCGGACGCTGAAGCTGCTGCCCAGCCCGGGTTCGCTCACCACCTGCAGCTCGCCGCTCATCAGGCGTACCAGGCGGTCGCTGATGGACAGGCCCAGGCCGGTGCCCTGCGCGCTGGCTGCGCCGCGGACCTGGCGGAACGGTTCGAACAACCGCGCCTGTTCCTCCGCAGCGATGCCCACGCCGGTATCGGTCACCTGCCAGGCCAGCACGCTCGATTCACCTTCGCGCTGCACCTGGCGCACGCGCAATACCACCCGGCCATGCTCGGTGAACTTGATCGCGTTGCTGAGCAGGTTGCCCAGCACCTGGCGGATGCGGTCGGCATCACCGAGCACCCGTGTCGGCAGGCGCGGATCGGTACAGACCAGGATCTGCAGGCCCTTGCAGGTGGCCGACGCGGCGAAGCTGCGCAGCACGCTCTCGGTCAGCTCGCGCGGCGAGAACGCCGTCGGCTCCAGGCTGAGCTGTCCTGACTCGATCTTGGAAACATCCAGCACATCGCTGATCAACTGCAGCAGGACCGACGAGGAACTCTCGATGGTGCGCAGGTACTGCGACTGTCGGGCGTCCAGCGAGGTGTGCCCCAGCAGCTCCAGCGTGCCCAGCACGCCATACAGCGGGGTGCGGATCTCATGGCTCATGGTGGCCAGGAACGCGCTCTTGGCCTGGTTGGCCGCATCGGCGGCCTGGCGTGCCGACGACAGTGCGGCCTGTGCCTGGCGGTGCCGGGAAATATCATGGAAGACGCATAGCAGCACGTCATCGCCCTGGTAGCGGCAGGCCGCGTGCAGCACTTGCAGCTGGCGCCCATCGCGGGCGGTGAATTCAAGTCCACGCCCGCGTTCGCCGGCATGTCCGCGCCATGGTGCCTGCCAGTCGCTGTGTTCGCCTTCTTCGCCGAGCCAGTCGCGCAGCAGCTGGTTGGAGAGCAGCAGCGCGCGGTCGCTGCGGCGCAGGACGCAGATGCCGACCGGCGCCATGTCGATCACCGTCGAACTGAAGTCCAGGTTCTCCAGCAGGCGGCGGTGCTGCTGCAGGGCCGGCTGGATCAGCTGGAGGTCAACGCGATGCCGTAGCAGGCGCAGCGCAACACCGGCCAGCAGCAGCAACAGCACGCAGACCAGCAGGGGCACGGCCAGGTCGCCCAGCAGCAGCGGCGGCGGCAGGTGGTAGACCAACCGCCAGCCGTCATTGCCGACACTTTTCACCAGCGCTACGCCGCGCGGCAGGCCGCCGCTCCACAACGTGCCGAAGCTGTCGTCCTGGCGCTCCCGCAGGGTCTTCCAGCCCGCACCATCCAGCCGCGGTGCCTGGCTGGACAATGCAGGCTGCCCCGCACGGTCGAGCAGCGCGTAACCGCCAATGCCCTGGCCATCGATCATGCTCGCCGCCGCCGCGCCATCGAGCAGCAGCACCAGCCACTGCGCCGGTTGGGGGCCCGCCTGTACCGGCTGCGCCAGCGCAACGCCACTGTCACCCGGCCGCAGCCAGTACACCGGGTCTGCACCCTCGAGGCTGCCGCTGCGTGCCTGCAGCGCACGCAGCGATGGCAGGTGCACCAGGTCGACGTCGACCTCGCCGCCGGCCAGCCAGTGCGCGCCGCGTGCATCGATCAGCAGCAGGTGCGTCTGCAGTGCCTGCAGCGTGTGCTCGGCGCGCGCTGACAGCAGCAGCCGCTGGCCCGGCTGGCCACCGGGACCATCCAGCGGCAGCTGGCGCACGCCTTCGCTGTCTGCGGCCGGTGCATCCGGGTTGCCGGCCAGTACCGAATCACCCAGGTAGCGCAGCAGGGCTTCGCGCTGGTCGAAATAGATCTGTGCCTTGTAGGCCGCTGCATTCATCTCGCGGCGATGGGTCGAGATGTCTTCGGTGAATGCCGTGAGCAGGTAGAACCCGGCCGCGGCGGCCAGGCAGATGAAGACGCAGACGGTCAGGCAGCGCAGCAACACCGACGCGGTGGTCGATGGCACGGCCTGCTGCAGCGAAGGGCGGGGAAAGCGGAACATGCAACGATGCTAGGGAGCGGCGCTGATGGCGCGGAATCAGCTGTTTCCTAAAATCCCCCGCTGGCCGGTCAGGCCGGAGCCTGCGCGTGGGTACCGTTCAGGCGGCGGAAAAGAGAACCCCCGCCGAAGCGGGGGTCTCCTGTATCGGCGCTGCCAGGCACTTACAGTGCGCTGCCACCGAACTTGTGGGTGTACTGCAGGTTGATCGTGCGGCCGACGCTGTCGAACCAGGACACGTCGTAGTACGGGTAAGCGGTGTAGGTACGGTCCCTCGGCGGCATCTTGTTGAACACATTGACCACCGACAGCGACAGGCGCGAGTGGTCGTCGAGGCGGTACTGCAGCGAGGCGTTGTAGCGATAGGTCGCCTTCACGTACGGGCTGTCGCCGCTGTCCCAGTCGAACACCTGGTCGTAGCTGTCCGAGGTCGGCAGCTTGCCCAGGCGCGAGCCGTACACCGTTGCCGACCACGCATCCTTCTCCCAGGTCACGCTCAGGCTGGTCTTGGTGCGCGGAATGTCGAAGCCACTGTTGACCGCGAACTGGTCTTCGGTGCGGTCGCCGGGGTAGCGCTGGAAATCATGCTTCTTCACCCAGGTGTGCGTGCCGTTGAAGATGAAATCGCCGATGCCCGTCTGCAGGCGATAGCGCAGGCCGACGTCGATGCCGGAGGTGGATTCGCGGGCGACGTTGATCGGCTCCACGTGCACGCCATACAGGCGTCCGTCGTTGCTGCGGGTGATGCGGGCGAGCGCGTCCACGCAGGTCGGCGAATTGATGTCGGCGCTGCCCAGGCGGCAGTTTGCTTCGTTGGCCAGGAGCGTGCGCACGTCCATGTCCTGCACCTGGCTGCGCATGTCGATGTCGAACCAGTCCACCGACAGGTCCAGGCCGATCGCCGGCGACCAGACGATGCCGGCGCTCCACGAGGTGCTGGTTTCCGGGTCGAGCTGGCGGTTGCCGGTGCGACTGCGGATCAGGTTGCGCTCGTAATCGGAACAGTCGCTGGCTTCCTCGAGGCGGCAGGTGTACAGATCCTCGGCGCTGGTCTCGTCGTTGCCCGGTCCGGCAAACACATAGTGCAGGTCCGGTGCACGGAATGCGGTGCCGTAGGAGCCGCGCACCAGCAGGGTATCGATCGGGCGCCATTCCAGGCCGCCGCTCCAGGTCGCCTTGCCGATGCTGTGTCCGGAATAGCGGTACTGGTCGTAGCGGCCCGCCATGCTCAGGTTGACCGTGTCGTGCAGCGGCATGCGCAGCTCCGCAGCCGTCGCCCAGCGGTTGCGCGAACCCTTGCCGTCCGAATCCTTCCAGCTGTAGTAGTAGTACCCGGTCGCCAGCGGATCGGGGTTCAGCGAATAGGCCTGCTGGCCCACTTCCACGGTCGCGGCAAACCCGGCGTCGCCCCCCGGCAGAGCGAACAGGGCCGAGTTGGTCAGGGTGAAGGCGGCGGTCTCCGTGCGCGACTTCGGAGTGTAGGTGGTACGCGCGGCGATCGAGTCGTACTCGGCGCGGGTCAGTGGACGGTACAGCCGTGACGGATCGGCGTTGTAGACCGGGAAACCGTCGTCATCCACGCCCAGCTGCGGGCCGAGGAACAGGTCGTTGGCCTTGGCGGCAATGATCTGTGCCCAGCTGATGCGCGACTGGTACTGCGAATGGCTCAACGCCGCTTCGTAATCCCAGTTGCCAATCAGGTTGCCCTTGAAGCCGGTGGTCACGCTGAAGGTCTTCTGCGTGCTGCGCACCATGGCGTTGCGCAGGCCGCCCATTTCCTCGGGCGAGAACTGGCGCTGCCAGAACTCGATCTCGCCAGTGGCTTCGTTGTTGAAGTAGCCCGACTCATCACCGTTGGCATCCATGCGGCCCCACTGGGTGACGTCGCGCATCAGCGACATCGTGTGGTAGCCGAGCTGCACGTCGGCGAACCACTGCTGGCCATTGTCGAAGTCGTAGCTCAGCGACGCGTAGCCGTTGGCGCCGCGGCGCTTGCTGAGGATGGTGCCGTAGCCGATCGAGCTGTCGCTGCCGCAGTAGTAGCCGTACTTCGGGCGGTAGGCACGATAGGTGCTGCCCTGGTTCTGGCCGGACAGCGCTTCGCAGGTGGCGGCGCCCGGGTCCAGGTAGTCATCGTTGTAGTCGGTGCGCAGATAGGCACGGCGCGCGATGCGCGAACCCTCGGTGGGGCCATCCCGGGTCGAGTCCTGGATGTCACGGTCATAGGCCCACAGCGGGGTCTGCGACTGCAGCTCGACGCTGTACACGGCGTTGAAGTTGCCACGGCCGAAACCGCTGGCCAGGCTCATGTCGAACGACTCGCCGCCGCCTTCGCTGGTGGTGCCCATGCGCATGTCGATCGTGGTGCCGTCGGCCTTCTTCTTCAGGATGAAGTTGACCACGCCGGCGATCGCGTCCGAGCCGTAGATGGCCGAGGCGCTGCCGGTCAGTACTTCGATGCGCTCGATCATGCCCAGCGGGATGTTGGAGACATCGGTGAAGTTGCTGCGGCCCTTGAACGGCATCGGGAAATCGGCAATACGCCGACCATTGACCAGCACCAGCGTGTGGTTCGGGCCCAGGCCGCGCAGGTCCACCTGCTGGGCGCCCGGCGAGAAGTCGGCGCCACTGGAAGACTGCTGGCTCTGCGTCTCACCGCCGTTCTGGGTCATTGCACGCAGCACGTCCGGCACGCTGGTGAAGCCACTGGAGCGGATCTGCTCGGCATTGATCACCGTGATCGGAGCGGGGCCTTCCACCTGGGCGCGCGGAATGCGCGAGCCGGTGACCTGCACCGCGTCCAGTTGTTGCACCGAAGAGGAAGCCGGTGCCTGGGCCGCCGCGGAAGCAGCCACGCCCATCAACGCCAGCTGGATCGACCACGCCATCGCCTGTCTACGCATGAGGAATTCTCGGAAATGAAGCCGGCCCGCAGAGGAGGGGCCCTGTCCCCCATTCAGACTTCCGGAATGGGCGCGCGCATTTAACGCCTTTTTCATGTCCTTGACTACTGGGCCCCTATCTGGCAAAGAGTGAAAACGCTTGCAAGTCGATTTTGTTCAGGGAGATCAAGATGCGACGCCTCGACCGGACCCTGCCTGGCCCCTTCGCCTGGCTGGCGCTGCTGGTGCTGGCCTGGCCATTGGCCACGCCCGCGCAGGACCTGCAGGGCCCCGGCTTCGCCTATTACGAAATCGGCGATCTGGAATCCCCGCGTCCCGGTCCGCGCGCGCCCGCCATGATGCTGATGGGCGGTGGCGAGTGGGTGCCGGAGGCCTTCCAGTGGTGGCTGAAGCAGGCCGGCAATGGCCGTGTGCTGATTCTGCGCCCCTCCGGTGGCGACGAACTGCAGGACCGCCTGTACCGCGAGATCGGCGGCACTACCGCAGTGCAGACCCTGGTCTTCGACAGCCGCCGCGGTGCCGATGATCCGGCGGTGCTGCGCGTGGTCGCCGCGGCCGATGCCATCTTCATTGCCGGCGGCGACCAGTCCCGCTATATCCGCTTCTGGAAGGGCACCGCACTCAACCGTGCACTCAACGCCCATGTGCGCGCCGGCAAGCCGATTGCCGGTACCAGCGCTGGCCTGGCCATCCTCGGCGGCTATGCCTATGGCGCCATGGATGGCGGCAGCATCACCTCGGCCGGTGCGCTGGCCGACCCGATGGGCAGTGCCGTGACCCTGGACAGCGGCTTCCTGCAGATGCCCTACCTGCAGCGCGTGGTCACCGACACCCATTTCGACAAGCGTGACCGGCTCGGTCGCCTGATCGTGTTCGTGGCACGTGCCGCCCAGGACAGCGGCGACCCTGACATCGTCGGCATCGGCGTCGATGAGGACACCGCCCTGTGCGTTGAGCCCGATGGCCGGGCCCAGGTCTACAGCGCAGATGGCGAAGGCAAGGTCTGGGTGGTCAGCCCCGGCCGCGACGCCGACCGCCTGGTGGAGGGCGAGCCGCTGCGCTTCCATGCGGTGCCGGTGACGGTGGTCGCCAGCGGCAGCCGCATGCGGCTGGATGATTTCCAGGCCGAGGCCGATTACCAGGCCGTGGCCGACGTCAGCGACGGCGAGATTGAGTTCACGCTTCGGTAGTACCGGCCGCTGGCCAGCAACCCACCTTCCTGATGCGACCGGTGCCGGCCAGCGGCCGGCACTACCGGTGCAATCCTTTCACTACACCTGCTGGAGATGTACCCGATGAAACTGCGCCTGGTGCTGTCCGCGCTGCTGTCCCTGCCGTTGCTTGCCCAGGCCGCCCCGGCCGCCTCGCCGTTGCTGGTCATCCACGGCGGCGCCGGTGTCGAGCGCAAGGACCTGTCGCCGGCTGAAGAGAAGGCTGCGCGCGGCGCGTTGCGCGCGGCGCTGCTGAAGGGCCATGCCGAACTGGCGGCCGGTCGCCCGGCGCTTGCAGCCGTCACTGCGGCAATCACCGTGCTGGAGGACGATCCGACCTTCAACGCCGGCAAGGGCGCGGTGTTCACCCATGACGGCCACAACGAACTGGATGCCGCAGTGATGGATGGCGCCACCCTGGCTGCAGGTGCGGTGGCCGGCGTGCAGCGGGTGCGCAACCCGATCCTGCTGGCCCAGGCCGTGATGCAGAAGTCCAGGCACGTGATGATGGTCGGGCAGGGTGCCGAGGCATTCGCGGTGGAGCAGGGCATCGGCCTTGTCGATCCATCCTACTTCCGTACCGACAAGCGCTGGCAGCAACTGCAGCGCGCATTGAAGGAAGAGGCCAGTGGCCAGGCGCACGCCGACCTGGAGACCGCAAGGCACTTCGGCACGGTGGGCGCGGTTGCCCTGGATGCGCAGGGGCAGCTTGCCGCCGGCACCTCCACCGGTGGCATGACCAACAAGCGCTATGGCCGTGTGGGTGATTCGCCGATCATCGGCGCCGGTACCTGGGCCGACGCGGGCTGCGCGGTATCGGGCACCGGCTGGGGCGAGTACTACATCCGGACTGCGGCCGCGCACGAGATCTGTGCGCGCATGCGCTACCAGCGGCAGACGCCGGAGCAGGCCGGCAGGGGCGTGATCAACGAGATGATTCCGAAGATGGGCGGCGACGGCGGCGCGATCGTGCTTGCCGCAGACGGAAAAATGGCCATGCCGTTCAACACCCGGGGCATGTATCGGGGCTGGATCGGCGCCGATGGCGTCCCCCATGTCGCAATTTTCGCCAGCGAGACCCTGCCGGTTCCTGAGCAATAACCTTGCGTATCAATGGGTTTGCGACAACGTGTGAAAAAGATGGAAAAAAGCGTTGACAGCCCCCCGCCTGATCAGCAGAATAAGCGGCTCACCACCACACACCGCAACGCTTCGGCGGCAACGGGTTGGGGTGGTAAGGAGGGATACCCAAGCGGCCAACGGGGGCAGACTGTAAATCTGCTGGCTTACGCCTTCGGTGGTTCGAATCCACCTCCCTCCACCAGTTTCACGTTGTGACATTCCCGGCGCGGGAGTAGTTCAATGGTAGAACCTCAGCCTTCCAAGCTGATGGTGCGGGTTCGATTCCCGTCTCCCGCTCCATTGAATGAACTTTGAATATTATCGAGTTCATGTCATAATGCAAAACTCGGCTCACGTAGCTCAGTCGGTAGAGCACTTCCTTGGTAAGGAAGAGGTCGAAGGTTCGATTCCTTTCGTGAGCACCATCTCAAGCATCACCTCTCAGACGAATTCGAGATAAGCAGCCATGGCCAAGGGTAAGTTCGAGCGCACCAAGCCGCACGTCAACGTCGGCACCATCGGTCACGTCGACCACGGCAAGACCACGCTGACCGCCGCACTGACCAAGATCGGTGCCGAGCGCTTCGGTGGCGAGTTCAAGGACTACTCCTCGATCGACGCCGCGCCGGAAGAAAAGGCGCGTGGCATCACGATCTCGACCGCGCACGTCGAATACGAATCCCCGACCCGTCACTACGCCCACGTTGACTGCCCGGGCCACGCTGACTACGTCAAGAACATGATCACCGGTGCCGCCCAGATGGACGGCGCGATCCTGGTGTGCTCGGCCGCTGACGGCCCGATGCCGCAGACCCGTGAGCACATCCTGCTGTCGCGCCAGGTCGGCGTGCCGTACATCGTTGTGTTCCTGAACAAGGCCGATATGGTGGACGACGCCGAGCTGCTCGAGCTGGTCGAGATGGAAGTGCGCGAGCTGCTGAGCAAGTACGAGTTCCCGGGCGACGACACCCCGATCATCGCCGGTTCGGCCCGTCTGGCGCTGGAAGGCGACCAGAGCGACATCGGCGTGCCGGCCATCCTGAAGCTGGTCGACGCGCTGGACAGCTGGATTCCGGAGCCGGAGCGTGCGATCGACAAGCCGTTCCTGATGCCGGTGGAAGACGTGTTCTCGATCTCGGGCCGCGGCACCGTGGTGACCGGTCGTATCGAGCGCGGCGTGATCAAGGTTGGCGACGAAATCGAAATCGTCGGCATCCGTCCGGTGCAGAAGACCACCGTGACCGGCGTTGAAATGTTCCGCAAGCTGCTGGACCAGGGTCAGGCAGGCGACAACGCTGGCCTGCTGCTGCGCGGCACCAAGCGTGACGACGTCGAGCGTGGCCAGGTGCTGGCCAAGCCGGGCACGATCAAGCCGCACACCAAGTTCGAAGGCGAAGTGTACGTCCTGTCGAAGGACGAGGGCGGTCGCCACACCCCGTTCTTCAACGGCTACCGTCCGCAGTTCTACTTCCGCACCACCGACATCACCGGCGCCGCCAAGCTGCCGGAAGGCGTCGAAATGGTGATGCCGGGTGACAACGTCAAGATGGAAGTCACCCTGATCAACCCGGTGGCCATGGACGAAGGTCTGCGCTTCGCCATCCGCGAAGGCGGTCGTACCGTCGGCGCCGGCGTGGTCTCGAAGATCATCGAGTAAGCCTGCAGTACCGGTGGTTGCATAGCGCCGCCGGTTACGCGAATGGCGGGCCGGGAACCTCGGTCCGCCTTCGCCGTCTAAGGGAAGGCAAGTTTTCAACGTACGCCAGTAGCTCAATTGGCAGAGCAGCGGTCTCCAAAACCGCAGGTTGGGGGTTCGAGTCCCTCCTGGCGTGCCATCTGCCCACCTTATCCAGCGGCCTGGGCCGCTAAAGCAGACACAGCCGGATGAATAGCAAGATCGAACACTCCAAGGACAACTCCGCCAACGGTGGAGATATCGTCAAGTATGTCGCCGCATCGCTGCTGGTGCTGGCCGGTCTGTTCGTCTGGTTCTGGTTCTCCGCGGACTCCGGTCGCGCCGCCCAGCTGGGTGCGTGGGCGGGTCAGTTGCGTGCATTGGCGGTCGTGGTCGGTCTGGTTGGCGGTATCGGCGTGTTCATGCTGACCGGCAAGGGGCGCGACACCCGCGAATTCCTCTCCGAGTCGCGCTTCGAACTGCGCAAGGTGGTCTGGCCGACGCGCCAGGAAGCCGTCCGCATGACCTGGGTCGTGATCGTCGTGGTGCTCATCCTCAGCCTGCTGCTGGGTGGCTTCGACTTCCTGATCCAGAAACTGACTCAGTGGTTCCTGAGCCGCTAAGGAGAATTGCATGAAGCGTTGGTACGTCGTTCACGCCTATTCGGGCTTCGAGAAGTCGGTGGCGCAGGCTCTGCGCGATCGCATCGTCCGTGATGGCATGGAAGAGCGCTTCGGCGACGTCCTGGTCCCGACCGAGGAAGTGGTCGAGATGCGCGCCGGCCAGAAGCGCCGTTCCGAGCGCAAGTTCTTCCCGGGTTACGTGCTGGTCCAGATCGAGACCCACGAGGAAGCCGGCATTCCGCGCATCGACAACGAAAGCTGGCATCTGGTCAAGGAAACCCCGCGGGTCATGGGCTTCATCGGCGGCACCGCCGATCGCCCGCTGCCGATCGCCGATTCCGAGGCCGAGGCCATCCTGAACCGCGTTCAGGAGGGTGTCGAGAAGCCGCGTCCGAAGGTGCTGTTCGAGCCGGGCCAGATGGTCCGCGTCACCGACGGTCCGTTCAACGATTTCAATGGCGTCGTCGAAGAAGTCAACTACGAGAAGAGCCGTCTGCGCGTCTCGGTGCTGATCTTCGGTCGTGCCACTCCGGTCGAGCTCGAGTTCGGCCAGGTCGAAAAGGCCGTCTGACCTGTGCTGTCGAGTCGAGCCATGCTCGGCTCCGGGGTCTGGATGGTGCGGTAGTCGGGCATGGCTCGACTCTCCAAAGGGAACCGGGCCTGGCCCGGTTCCGTTCGTTTACCTGCCGCTTCAGGCATGTGAAGAAAAAACCTGTTATAGTGCGCGGCTCCCCGCTGGGGAAGCCAGCAGGACGAGGCCGCCGCAAGGTGGCCTTCAGCATGATTTCAAAACGCGATGCCGGGACGCGTGATTCCCGGTCCGATGGGGAGCCTGTTGTCGAAAGGCGCTAGCACCCGGAGAGCACTCACATGGCAAAGAAAGTTGTCGGTTACATCAAGCTGCAGGTGAAGGCCGGTCAGGCCAACCCCTCGCCGCCGGTCGGTCCTGCGCTGGGTCAGCGTGGCCTGAACATCATGGAATTCTGCAAGGCGTTCAACGCTGCCACGCAGAAGCTCGAGCCGGGTCTGCCGGTTCCGGTGATCATCACGGCCTACTCGGACCGTACGTTCACCTTCATCACCAAGAGCACCCCGGCTACCACCCTGCTGAAGAAGGCCGCTGGCATCTCGTCGGGCTCCAAGCGCCCGAACACCGAGAAGGTCGGCAAGGTCACCCGTAAGCAGCTGGAAGAGATCGCCAAGGCGAAGGAACCGGATCTGACTGCCGCCGACCTGGACGCCGCCGTGCGTACCATCGCTGGCTCTGCCCGTTCCATGGGCCTCGTGGTGGAGGGTTAATAAGATGGCACAGACCAAGCGTGAGAAGGCCATCAAGGCCGCCGTCGTTCCGGGCAAGGCATACGCCTTCGAGGACGCGATCAACATCCTGAAGACCGCCACCAAGGCCAAGTTCGTCGAGTCGATCGACGTCGCCGTGCGCCTGGGCGTCGATGCGAAGAAGTCCGACCAGCAGGTCCGTGGCTCCACCGTGCTGCCGGCCGGTACCGGCAAGTCGGTCCGCGTCGCCGTGTTCGCTCCGGCCGGTGCCAAGGCTGACGAAGCCCTGGCTGCTGGCGCCGACGCCGTCGGTATGGATGACCTGGCCGAGAAGATGCAGGCCGGCGATCTGAACTACGACGTCGTCATCGCGACCCCGGACGCCATGCGCGTCGTCGGTAAGCTGGGCACCGTGCTGGGCCCGCGCGGCCTGATGCCGAACCCGAAGGTCGGCACCGTTTCCCCGAACCCGGGTGAAGCCGTGAAGAACGCCAAGTCGGGTCAGGTCCGTTACCGCACCGACAAGGCCGGCATCATCCACTGCACCATCGGCAAGGCCGACTTCGCCGAAGACGCGCTGAAGTCGAACCTGACCGCGCTGCTGCTGGACCTGATCAAGGCCAAGCCGGCCACCTCGAAGGGCACCTACCTGCAGAAGGTTTCGGTCAGCTCTACGATGGGCCCGGGCGTCACCGTCGACCAGTCGTCGCTGACCCTGAAGTAATTGTTTCAAGCGGTCACGGTGCCCCGGGTGCCGTGACCGTGACATTTGAAGGCATCGCTGGCAGTGCATCGCCCGCGGTAGCCGTCAAAGACCGCAGGCGCGGTCGTGGCAATACCGGCGACGGGCATGGAGGCTCGATCTGGCAAGGAGTCGCCGCCGGAGCAGTCAGGAGCGCTTAATCGATTCCCCGGAATCACCCTGCGTAGATGGTGCCCTTCTGGAGTTTTTCTGGTTCACGCACGTCTGGGTTTCCCAGGTTGGCCCACTCCAGGTCTAGAACGGCCCACCCCCGGAACATCATCCCGATGTTCCCGGCGTCCAGGATGGATGCCGCACAGGACCGCACACGGCAGGAGCCGTAAGCGGAGTTCAATAGGAGGAGTGCAATGGCTCTCAATCTGTCCCAGAAGCAAGAAGTAGTCGCCGAGCTGGCAGACGTCGCCGCCAAGGCCCACTCCTTGATCGCAGCCGAATACGCTGGCACCACGGTCGCCCAGATGACCGCGATGCGCAAGCAGGCTCGTGAAACCGGTGTTTTCTTGAAGGTTGTCAAGAACACCCTGGCTTCGCGCGCCGTTGAAGGCACCGAGTTCGCAGTCGCCCAGGACCAGATGGTTGGTCCGCTGCTGTACGCGTTCTCGCTCGAGGAGCCCGGCGCTGCCGGTCGCCTGATCAAGGAAGCCGCCAAGGGCAACGACAAGCTGAAGGCTAAGGTCGTCGCCATCGGTGGTGAAGTGTTCCCGGCGAGCCACGTCGACGTGCTGGCATCGCTGCCGACCCGCGACCAGGCCCTGGCCATGCTGGCCCGCGTCCTGACCGAGCCGGTCACGATGTTTGCCCGCGCCATCAAGGCCGTTGGCGAGAAGCAGGGGGGTGGCGATGTCGCCGCTGACGCTGCCGAGCCGGCCGCCGAGACCGCCTGAGTTTCGACTTACCGTGGTTCCTGACGGGACCTCAATCCAGAAAATCATCCAAAGGTATTAATCATGTCCCTTACCAACGAACAGATCGTCGACGCCATCGCCGAGAAGTCCCTGATGGAAGTGATGGAGCTGGTCAAGGCCATCGAAGAGAAGTTCGGCGTCTCCGCCGCTGCTCCGGTTGCCGTGGCTGCTGCCGCTGGCCCGGCTGCTGCTGTTGAAGAGCAGACCGAATTCGTCGTCACCCTGAAGACTGCCGGCGAGAAGAAGGTCGAAGTCATCAAGGCCGTCCGCGCCATCACCGGCCTGGGCCTGAAGGAAGCGAAGGACCTGGCCGAAGCCGGCGGCGTCCTGAAGGACAACGCTTCGAAGGAAGAAGCCGAGAAGATGAAGAAGGACCTGGAAGCTGCTGGCGCGACTGTCGAAGTCAAGTAAGCAGTTACCTTGCATCGTCACCGATTCGCGGCGATGCAGCCAAGGCTGGGGGCGTAAGCCCCCGGCCTTTGGTCGTTGTAGCGGTGGTGTAGGGTCGGCTGTTAGTCGACTGCTGTGAAGGAAGTCGACCAACAGTCGGCTCTACTGTTTCAAAAGCAGGAAAAAGCCCAACACGGGCTGCAGTCAAACCCCGGCAGGCCAGCGCCGAGCGCGGCAGCGGGGGAGTGGTAGCAGACGAGTTGGCAGTTGGAAGTAGCGGGAGAAGGCGTGCTGGTGCCGGCAATACCAGCGACTTCCAACTGACAATTTCAAGTTCCCTTCGGATCGTGGGCGCACGATCCGCACAACAAGGTGGAAGACCTCATGACGTCCTATTCGTTCACCGAAAAAAAGCGTATCCGCAAGGATTTCGGCAAGCAGCGCTCGATTCTCGAAGTGCCGTTCCTGCTCGCCATCCAGGTGGATTCCTATCGTGAATTCCTGCAGGAAAACGTCGATCCGGCCAAGCGCACGGACCACGGCCTGCACGCTGCGCTGAAGTCGGTCTTCCCGATCGCCAGCTACAGCGGCAACGCTGCCCTGGAATACGTCGGCTACAAGCTGGGCGAACCGGTCTTCGACGAGCGTGAGTGCCGCCAGCGCGGCATGAGCTACGGCGCCCCGCTGCGCGTGACCGTGCGCCTGGTGATCTACGACCGTGAGTCGTCGACCAAGGCCATCAAGTACGTGAAGGAGCAGGAGGTCTATCTGGGCGAAATCCCGCTGATGACCGAGAACGGCACCTTCATCGTCAACGGCACCGAGCGCGTCATCGTCTCCCAGCTGCACCGCTCGCCGGGCGTGTTCTTCGACCACGACCGTGGCAAGACCCACAGCTCGGGCAAGCTGCTGTACAGCGCCCGCATCATTCCTTACCGCGGCTCCTGGCTGGACTTCGAGTTCGACCCGAAGGACGCGCTGTTCACCCGTATCGACCGCCGCCGCAAGCTGCCGGTGTCGATCCTGCTGCGCGCGCTCGGCTACAGCAACGAAGAGATGCTGGCCGAGTTCTTCGAGATCAACACCTTCCACATCAACCCGGATGAAGGCGTCCAGCTGGAGCTGGTGCCGGAGCGCCTGCGTGGCGAGACCCTGGGCTTCGACCTCGCCGACGGCGACAAGGTCATCGTGGAAGCCGGCAAGCGCATCACCGCGCGTCACATCAAGCAGCTGGAAGCCTCGGGCATTGCCGCCCTGGCCGTGCCGGACGACTACATCGTCGGCCGCATCCTGTCGCACGACGTGGTCGATGCCTCGACCGGCGAACTGCTGGCCCAGGCCAACGACGAGATCACGGACGAGCAGCTGCAGGCCTTCCGCAAGGCCGGTGTGGATGCCGTGGGCACCCTGTGGGTGAACGACCTTGATCGTGGCCCGTACCTGTCCAACACCCTGCGTATCGACCCGACCAAGACCCAGCTGGAAGCCCTGGTCGAGATCTACCGCATGATGCGTCCGGGCGAGCCGCCGACCAAGGATGCCGCGCAGAACCTGTTCCACAACCTGTTCTTCACCTTCGAGCGCTACGACCTGTCCGCGGTCGGCCGCATGAAGTTCAACCGTCGCGTGGGCCGCAAGGAAACCACCGGCGAAGCCGTGCTGTACGACAGCAAGTACTTCGGCGAGCGCAACGACGAAGAGTCCAAGCGCCTGGTCGCTGCCCACGGCGAAAGCTCCGACATCCTGGACGTGATCAAGGTCCTGACCGAGATCCGCAACGGTCGCGGCGTGGTCGACGACATCGATCACCTGGGCAACCGTCGCGTGCGTTCGGTCGGCGAAATGGCCGAGAACGTGTTCCGCGTCGGCCTGGTCCGCGTCGAGCGTGCGGTCAAGGAGCGCCTGTCGATGGCCGAATCGGAAGGCCTGACCCCGCAGGAACTGATCAACGCCAAGCCGGTCGCCGCTGCCATCAAGGAGTTCTTCGGCTCCTCGCAGCTGTCGCAGTTCATGGACCAGAACAACCCGCTGTCGGAAGTGACGCACAAGCGCCGCGTCTCGGCCCTGGGCCCGGGCGGCCTGACCCGTGAGCGCGCCGGCTTCGAAGTGCGCGACGTGCACCCGACCCATTACGGCCGCGTCTGCACCATCGAAACCCCGGAAGGCCCGAACATCGGCCTGATCAACTCGCTGGCCGTGTACGCCCGCACCAACAAGTACGGTTTCCTCGAGACCCCGTACCGCAAGGTCGTGGACGGCAAGGTCTATGACGAAGTCGAGTTCCTGTCGGCCATTGAAGAGAACGAGTACGTCATTGCGCAGGCCAACGCGCTGACCGACGCCAAGGGCACCCTGACCGAGCAGTTCGTTCCGTGCCGCTTCCAGGGCGAATCGCTGCTGAAGCCGCCGGCGGAAGTCCACTTCATGGACGTTTCGCCGATGCAGACCGTCTCGATCGCGGCCGCGCTGGTTCCGTTCCTGGAGCACGATGACGCGAACCGCGCACTGATGGGCGCCAACATGCAGCGTCAGGCCGTGCCGACCCTGCGTTCGCAGAAGCCGCTGGTCGGTACCGGCATCGAGCGCGCCGTGGCGCGTGACTCGGGTGTGACCGTGAACGCCCGTCGTGGTGGTGAGATCGTGCAGATCGACGCCGCCCGCATCGTGGTCAAGGTCAACGAGGAAGAGATCGTTGGCGCCACCGACGCCGGCGTGGACATCTACAACCTGGTCAAGTACACCCGGTCGAACCAGAACACCTGCATCAACCAGCGTCCGCTGGTCCAGGTGGGTGACGTCATCGCCCGCGGCGACGTGCTGGCCGACGGTCCGTCCACCGACATCGGCGAGCTGGCCCTGGGCCAGAACATGCTGATCGCGTTCATGCCGTGGAACGGCTACAACTTCGAAGACTCCATCCTGCTCTCCGAGCGCGTGGTGGAAGAGGATCGCTACACCACGATCCACATCGAAGAGCTGACCTGCGTCGCGCGTGACACCAAGCTGGGGCCGGAGGAAATCTCCGCCGACATCCCGAACGTCTCCGAGCAGGCGCTGAACCGCCTGGACGAGAGCGGCGTGGTGTACATCGGTGCAGAAGTGCGCGCTGGCGACATCCTGGTCGGCAAGGTCACCCCGAAGGGCGAAAGCCAGCTGACCCCGGAAGAGAAGCTGCTGCGCGCGATCTTCGGCGAGAAGGCTTCGGACGTTAAGGACAGCTCGCTGCGCGTTCCGCCGGGCATGGACGGCACCGTCATCGACGTGCAGGTCTTCACCCGCGACGGCATCGAGAAGGACAAGCGCGCGCGCCAGATCGAAGAGTCCGAAATCAAGCGCGTCAAGAAGGACTTCGATGACCAGTTCCGCATCCTGGAAGCGGCCATCTACATGCGTCTGCGTTCGCAGATCGTGGGCAAGGTGGTCAATGGTGGTGCTGGCCTGAAGAAGGGTGACGTGATCACCGACGCCTTCCTCGACGGCCTGAAGAAGTCTGACTGGTTCGCCCTGCGCATGAAGGACGAGGACGCCTCGGAAGCCATCGAGCGCGCCCAGAAGCAGATCCAGGCGCACGAGAAGGAATTCGAGCGTCGCTTCGCCGACAAGCGCGGCAAGATCACCGCGGGCGACGATCTCGCCCCGGGCGTGCTGAAGATGGTCAAGGTGTTCCTGGCGGTGAAGCGCCGCATCCAGCCGGGCGACAAGATGGCAGGCCGCCACGGCAACAAGGGTGTGGTGTCCAACGTGGTGCCGGTCGAGGACATGCCGTACATGGCCTCGGGCGAGACCGTGGACATCGTGCTGAACCCGCTGGGCGTGCCGTCGCGTATGAACATCGGCCAGATCCTGGAAGTGCACCTGGGCTGGGCCGCCAAGGGTCTGGGTCGCAAGATCCAGGCGATGCTGGAAGCCCAGGCGGCGGTCGCCGACCTGCGCAAGTTCCTGGACGACATCTACAACCACGACGACACCAACGTGGCCAACCGTGTCGACCTGTCGCAGTTCAGCGACGAGGAGCTGCTGCGCCTGGCCCGCAACCTGACCGACGGCGTGCCGATGGCCACCCCGGTGTTCGACGGCGCCACCGAAGCGGAAATCAAGCGCATGCTGGAACTGGCCGACCTGCCGAGCAGTGGCCAGACCCAGCTGTACGACGGCCGCACCGGTGAAGCATTCGACCGCCATACCACCGTCGGTTACATGCACTACCTGAAGCTGAACCACCTGGTCGACGACAAGATGCACGCCCGTTCGACCGGTCCGTACTCGCTCGTCACCCAGCAGCCGCTGGGCGGCAAGGCGCAGTTCGGCGGCCAGCGCTTCGGTGAAATGGAAGTCTGGGCGCTGGAAGCCTACGGCGCGGCCTACACCCTGCAGGAAATGCTGACGGTGAAGTCCGATGACGTGCAGGGCCGCAACCAGATGTACAAGAACATCGTCGACGGCGAGCACGAGATGGTCGCGGGCATGCCGGAATCCTTCAACGTGCTCGTGAAGGAAATCCGCTCGCTGGCCATCAACATGGAACTGGAAGACAACTGATCCATGCCGGCGCGGCGGTCCGCCGCCGCGCCGCTGGCAGTGAACTGAAAGCCCATCGACACAGCATTCCTCCTTCTGGAGAACACCATGAAAGACCTGCTCAACCTCTTCAACCAGCAGCGCCAGACGCTGGACTTCGACGCGATCAAGATCGCGCTGGCCTCGCCGGACCTGATCCGTTCGTGGTCCTTCGGCGAAGTGAAGAAGCCGGAAACCATCAACTACCGTACCTTCAAGCCGGAACGCGACGGCCTGTTCTGCGCCGCCATCTTCGGCCCGGTGAAGGACTACGAGTGCCTGTGCGGCAAGTACAAGCGCATGAAGCACCGCGGCGTGGTCTGCGAAAAGTGCGGCACCGAAGTGACCCTGGCCAAGGTGCGTCGTGAGCGCATGGGCCACATCGACCTGGCTTCGCCGGTCGCGCACATCTGGTTCCTCAAGTCGCTGCCGTCGCGCATTGGCCTGATGCTGGACATGACCCTGCGCGACATCGAGCGCGTGCTGTACTTCGAAGCGTACGTGGTGACCGAGCCGGGCCTGACCGCTCTGGAGCGCCGCCAGCTGCTGACCGAGGAACAGTACCTGCAGGCCCGCCAAGAGCACGGCGACGACTTCGACGCCGCCATGGGCGCCGAGGCCGTCTACGAACTGCTGCGCACGATCGACCTGCAGTCGGAGATGACCCGCCTGCGCGAGGAAATCGCCGCTACCGGTTCGGAAACCAAGCTCAAGCGCCTCACCAAGCGCATCAAGCTGATCGAAGCCTTCCTGGAATCGGGCAACCGTCCGGAATGGATGGTCATGACCGTGCTGCCGGTGCTGCCGCCGGACCTGCGTCCGCTGGTTCCGCTGGATGGCGGCCGCTTCGCGACCTCCGACCTGAACGACCTGTACCGCCGCGTCATCAACCGCAACAACCGCCTGCGCCGCCTGCTCGAACTGAGCGCGCCGGACATCATCGTGCGCAATGAAAAGCGCATGCTGCAGGAATCGGTCGATGCACTGCTGGACAACGGCCGCCGCGGTCGTGCCATCACCGGCACCAACAAGCGCCCGCTGAAGTCGCTGGCCGACATGATCAAGGGCAAGCAGGGCCGCTTCCGCCAGAACCTGCTCGGCAAGCGCGTCGACTACTCGGGCCGTTCGGTCATCGTGGTCGGCCCGTACCTGCGCCTGCACCAGTGCGGCCTGCCGAAGAAGATGGCGCTTGAGCTGTTCAAGCCGTTCGTCTTCGCCAAGCTGCAGCGTCGTGGCCTGGCCACCACCATCAAGGCTGCCAAGAAGCTGGTCGAGCGCGAAGAAGCCGAAGTCTGGGACATCCTGGAAGAGGTTATCCGCGAGCATCCGGTGATGCTGAACCGTGCGCCGACCCTGCACCGTCTGGGCATCCAGGCGTTCGAGCCGGTACTGATCGAGGGCAAGGCCATCCAGCTGCACCCGCTGGTCTGCACCGCGTTCAACGCCGACTTCGACGGTGACCAGATGGCCGTCCACGTGCCGCTCTCGCTGGAAGCCCAGCTGGAAGCGCGTGCGCTGATGATGTCGACCAACAACATCCTGTCGCCGGCCAACGGTGAGCCGATCATCGTGCCGTCGCAGGACGTCGTGCTGGGTCTGTACTACATGACCCGCTCGCTGGAGAACAAGAAGGGCGAGGGCATGGCCTTCGCCAACATCGCCGAAGTCAAGCGCGCCTACGACAACCGCGTGGTGGAACTGCACGCCAAGGTCAAGGTCCGCATCACCGAGGTGGTGACCGACGAAGACGGCAACAAGCAGAACAAGACCTCGATCGTGGACACCACGATCGGTCGCGCCCTGCTGGCTGAAATCCTGCCGGAAGGCCTGCCGTTCGCGCTGGCCAATGTCGAGCTGACCAAGAAGAACATCAGCCGCCTGATCAACTCCAGCTACCGCCAGCTCGGCCTGAAGGACACGGTCGTGTTCGCCGACAAGCTGATGTACACCGGCTTCGCCTATGCGACCCGCGCCGGCGTCTCGATCGGCATCGACGACATGCTGATCCCGGACGAGAAGAAGGGCATCCTCACCGAGGCCGAAGCCGAAGTGCTGGAAATCCAGGAGCAGTACCAGTCGGGCCTGGTCACCGCCGGCGAGCGCTACAACAAGGTGGTCGACATCTGGTCGCGCACCAACGAGCGCATCGCCAAGGCGATGATGGACACCATCGGTACCGAGAAGGTCGTCAATGCCAAGGGCGAGACCATCGACCAGAAGTCGATGAACTCGCTGTACATCATGGCCGACTCCGGTGCGCGTGGTTCGCAGGCGCAGATCCGTCAGCTGGCCGGCATGCGTGGCCTGATGGCCCGCCCGGACGGCTCGATCATCGAGACGCCCATCAAGGCGAACTTCCGCGAAGGCCTGAACGTGCAGGAGTACTTCAACTCCACCCACGGTGCCCGTAAGGGTCTGGCCGATACCGCGCTGAAGACCGCGAACTCGGGTTACCTGACCCGTCGCCTGGTCGACGTGGCGCAGGACGTGGTGATCACCGAAGTGGATTGCGGTACCACCGAAGGCCTGATCATGACCCCGATCGTGGAAGGCGGCGACGTGGTCGAGCCGCTGAAGGATCGCGTGCTGGGCCGCGTGGTTGCCGAGGACGTGTTCCTGCCGGGCAACGACGAAGATCCGATCGTCACCCGCAACACCCTGCTGGACGAAGCCTGGGTTGCCAAGCTGGAAGATGCCGGCGTGCAGACCATCAAGGTCCGCTCGACCATCTCCTGTGAATCGGCCTTCGGTGTCTGCTCGCGCTGCTACGGCCGCGACCTGGCGCGTGGCCACCTGGTCAACATCGGTGAAGCGGTCGGCGTCATCGCCGCCCAGTCCATCGGTGAGCCGGGTACCCAGCTGACCATGCGTACGTTCCACATCGGTGGTGCGGCGTCGCGAGCTGCTGCGGTCGACAACATCACCGTCAAGACCACCGGCTCGGTCAAGTTCAGCAACCTCAAGTCCGTGGAGCACGCCAACGGCTCGCTGGTGGCGGTGTCGCGCTCGGGCGAAATCTCGGTGCTCGATGCGCACGGCCGTGAGCGTGAGCGTTACAAGCTGCCGTACGGTGCGACCATCACGTCCAAGGACGGTGATGCGATCAAGGCTGGCCAGACCGTGGCCAACTGGGATCCGCATAACCACCCGATCGTGTCGGAAGTGGCCGGCTTCATCCGCTTCATCGACTTCGTCGACGGCGTCACCGTCATCGAGAAGACCGACGAGCTGACCGGCCTGGCCTCGCGCGAAATCACCGATCCGAAGCGTCGTGGTACCCAGGCCAAGGACCTGCGCCCGATCGTGCGCATCGTCGACGCCAAGGGCAACGACCTGTCGATCCCGGGCACCGACCTGCCGGCGCAGTACCTGCTGCCGCCGCGTTCGATCGTCAACCTGCAGGACGGCGCCCCGGTGGGCGTGGGCGACGTTGTCGCCAAGATCCCGCAGGAAGCGTCGAAGACCCGCGACATCACCGGTGGTCTGCCGCGCGTGGCCGACCTGTTCGAAGCGCGCAAGCCGAAGGATCCGGCGGTGCTGGCCGAGCGTTCGGGCATCATCAGCTTCGGCAAGGACACCAAGGGCAAGCAGCGCCTGATCATCAAGGACACCGATGGTTCGGAGCACGAAGAGCTGATCCCGAAGTACCGCCAGGTCATCGTGTTCGAAGGCGAGCATGTCACCAAGGGTGAAACCATTGTGGACGGCGAGCCGAGCCCGCAGGACATCCTGCGTCTGCTGGGTGTCGAGCCGCTGGCTGCCTACCTGGTCAAGGAAATCCAGGACGTGTACCGCCTGCAGGGCGTGAAGATCAACGACAAGCACATCGAGGTGATCACCCGCCAGATGCTGCGCAAGGTCGAGATCACCGACCAGGGCAGCAGCAAGTTCCTGAACGGCGAACAGGTGGAGCGCCAGCGCGTTATCGAGGAGAATGCGCGCCTGTCGACCCGCAACGAACTGCCGGCGCGCTTCGATCCGGTCCTGCTGGGTATCACCAAGGCCTCGCTGGCGACCGAATCGTTCATCTCGGCGGCCTCCTTCCAGGAGACCACCCGAGTGCTGACCGAGGCTGCCGTCCGCGGTACCAAGGACAACCTGCGTGGCCTGAAGGAAAACGTCATCGTCGGCCGCCTGATTCCGGCCGGTACCGGCCTGTCCTACCACAGCAGCCGCCGTCGCGGCGCTTCCGGTCTCACCGACTCGGAAATGCAGACCCTGGCCGGCACCCCGGCTGCGGTCGAGTCCCCGGTGGTTGAAGCCGAAGCTGAACAGGCCTCGGGCGAAGAATGAGGTATCCGGTCCGGCCGCAAGGCCGGACCACCCCATCGGTCCATCGATGGGATTGGGAAAGGGCAGGGGAGGTCGTCCGTGATCGACCCAGCCAATCTGAACGGGGTACATGGAGGCCCCCCAGTAACGTCCCGGGATCAGGGACGGGCTTGACAGGAGGCGTTTGACTGCTTTCCTTGCAGGTTGCTACAATCGTCTGTCTCAGCAGGCCAAAATTTCGGCCTGCTTTAACATTTCCGCATCTCTGGCCGGATTTTCCGGCCACCAATCAGAAGAACCTACTGATGGCGACGATCAACCAGCTGGTCCGCAAGCCGCGGCAAGCGACCACCTACAAGAGTGCCTCGCCGGCGCTCGACAAGTGCCCGCAGCGCCGTGGCGTCTGCACCCGTGTCTACACCACCACTCCGAAGAAGCCGAACTCGGCTCTGCGCAAGGTTGCCAAGGTCCGCCTGACCAACCAGGAAGAAGTGATTTCCTACATCGGTGGTGAAGGCCACAATCTGCAGGAGCACTCCGTGGTCCTGATCCGCGGCGGTCGCGTCAAGGACCTGCCGGGTGTGCGTTACCACACCGTTCGTGGCTCGCTCGACGCCGCCGGCGTTGCCAAGCGTCGCCAGGCCCGTTCCAAGTACGGCGCCAAGCGTCCGAAGGCATAAGGAGAGAGCACTATGTCGCGTAAGGGTAATACTCCGCAGCGTTCCGTCCTGCCCGATCCGAAGCACGGAAGCGAAACCATCGCCCGTTTCATCAACATGGTCATGCAGAGCGGCAAGAAGTCCGTCGCCGAAAAGATCGTGTACGGCGCCATGGACGTGATCACCGAGAAGAACAGCAGCGCCAACGCCATTGAACTGGTGCAGAAGGCTCTGGACAACGTCGCTCCGGCGGTCGAAGTCAAGTCGCGCCGCGTCGGTGGTGCCACCTACCAGGTGCCGGTCGAAGTGCGTTCGTCGCGCAAGATGGCCCTGGCCATGCGCTGGCTGATCGACTCCGCGCGCAAGCGTGGTGAGAACACCATGCCGAAGAAGCTGGCTGCTGAACTGATCGACGCCTCGGAAAACCGCGGCGGCGCCATCAAGAAGCGCGAAGAAACCCACCGCATGGCCGAAGCCAACAAGGCATTCGCCCACTACCGCTGGTGAGTTTGACGGCCTTGTAAAACAGGCAGGGCAGCACCACTTCGGTGCGTGCTGCCTCGCGGTCCCAGAAGGACTGCGCCAATCCGAAGGCCGCCGAAAGGCGGCGTTCGGCCATCCGAAATCCAAGAAATCTGAGAGGCTCCCGTGGCCCGTTCCACTCCCATCGAGCGTTACCGTAACTTCGGCATCATGGCTCACATCGATGCCGGCAAGACCACCACGTCCGAGCGCATCCTGTTCTACACCGGCAAGAGCCACAAGATCGGTGAAGTGCACGACGGCGCCGCCACCATGGACTGGATGGAGCAGGAGCAGGAGCGTGGCATCACGATCCAGTCCGCTGCCACCACCGCGTTCTGGAAGGGCATGGACAAGTCCCTGCCGGAGCACCGCTTCAACATCATCGACACCCCCGGGCACGTCGACTTCACCATCGAAGTGGAGCGTTCGCTGCGCGTGCTCGACGGTGCCGTCTTCGTCCTGTGCGCCGTCGGTGGCGTGCAGCCGCAGTCGGAAACCGTGTGGCGCCAGGCCAACAAGTACCACGTGCCGCGCATCGCGTTCGTCAACAAGATGGACCGCACCGGTGCCAACTTCCAGAAGGTCGTCGGCCAGCTGAAGGCCAAGCTGGGTGCGGTTGCCGTGCCGATGCAGCTGCCGATCGGCGCTGAAGACAACTTCAAGGGCGTCGTCGACCTGCTGAAGATGAAGGCCATCCACTGGGATGAAGCTTCGCAGGGCATGAAGTTCGAATACAGCGACATCCCGGCCGAACTGCAGGGCCCGGCTGAAGAGGCTCGCCAGTTCATGGTCGAGACCGCTGCCGAAGCCAGCGAAGAGCTGATGGAAAAGTACCTGGGCGGCGAAGAGCTGGCCGAGGCTGAAATCATCAGCGCCCTGCGTACCCGCACCCTGGCCACCGAGATCGTGCCGATGTACTGCGGCTCGGCCTTCAAGAACAAGGGCGTGCAGGCCATGCTGGACGGCGTGATCCAGCTGCTGCCGTCGCCGGTCGACGTGCCGGACGTGAAGGGCGTGGACGTTGACGACGACACCGTCGAAATGACCCGCAAGTCGGACGACAAGGCTCCGTTCTCGTCGCTGGCCTTCAAGATCATCACCGACCCGTTCGTCGGCGCGCTGACCTTCTTCCGTGTCTACTCGGGCACCCTGAACGGTGGCGACACCGTGCTGAACTCGGTGAAGGGCAAGAAGGAGCGCATCGGCCGCATCCTGCAGATGCACTCGAACAACCGCGAGGAAATCAAGGAAGTTCTGGCCGGTGACATCGCCGCTGCCGTGGGCCTGAAGGACACCACCACCGGTGACACCCTGTGCGCCGTGGACGCCCCGATCATCCTGGAGCGCATGACGTTCCCGGAGCCGGTGATCTCGATGGCCGTCGAGCCGAAGACCAAGTCGGACCAGGAAAAGATGGGCCTGGCCCTGGGCCGTCTGGCACAGGAAGATCCGTCGTTCCGCGTCAAGACCGACGAAGAATCCGGCCAGACCATCATCTCGGGCATGGGCGAGCTGCACCTGGACATCATCGTTGACCGCCTGAAGCGCGAGTTCAACGTTGAAGCCAACGTCGGCGCGCCGCAGGTGGCCTACCGCGAAACCATCACCCTGGCCGACGTCAAGTCGGACTACAAGCACGCCAAGCAGTCCGGTGGTAAGGGTCAGTACGGTCACGTCGTGATCGAACTGTCGCCGATCACTGCTGCCGACCGTGCCGATCCGAAGATCGCTCCGATGATCAAGGACGACTTCCTGTTCATCAACGACATCACCGGCGGCGTGATCCCGAAGGAATTCATCCCGTCGGTCGAGAAGGGCCTGCGCGAAACCATCACCAGCGGCCCGCTGGCTGGCTTCCCGGTCGTGGACGTCAAGGTGAAGCTGGTGTTCGGTTCGTACCACGACGTCGACTCCTCGGAAATGGCGTTCAAGCTGGCTTCGTCGATGGCCTTCAAGCAGGGCTTCGCCAAGGCCAAGCCGGTGCTGCTGGAGCCGATCATGAAGGTCGAGATCGTGACCCCGGAGGATTACCAGGGTGACGTGATGGGCGACGTCAGCCGTCGTCGCGGCGTGCTGCAGGGTTCCGACACCACCGGTGACGGTTCGGCCAGCATCATCAACGCGATGATCCCGCTGGGTGAAATGTTCGGCTACGCCACTGCACTGCGTTCGCAGACCCAGGGCCGCGCCACCTTCACCATGGAATTCGATCACTACGAGCCGGCTCCGACCAACATCGCCGAAGCCGTCATGAAGAAGGGCTGAGCCTCGCTCAGCCTCTCTTGAAACCACTTACGAACAATCAAGGTATAGAACAATGGCAAAGGGTAAGTTCGAACGCACCAAGCCGCACGTCAACGTCGGCACCATCGGTCACGTCGACCACGGCAAGACCACGCTGACCGCCGCACTGACCAAGATCGGTGCCGAGCGCTTCGGTGGCGAGTTCAAGGACTACTCCTCGATCGACGCCGCGCCGGAAGAAAAGGCGCGTGGCATCACGATCTCGACCGCGCACGTCGAATACGAATCCCCGACCCGTCACTACGCCCACGTTGACTGCCCGGGCCACGCTGACTACGTCAAGAACATGATCACCGGTGCCGCCCAGATGGACGGCGCGATCCTGGTGTGCTCGGCCGCTGACGGCCCGATGCCGCAGACCCGTGAGCACATCCTGCTGTCGCGCCAGGTCGGCGTGCCGTACATCGTCGTGTTCCTGAACAAGGCCGACATGGTGGACGACGCCGAGCTGCTCGAGCTGGTCGAGATGGAAGTGCGCGAGCTGCTGAGCAAGTACGAGTTCCCGGGCGACGACACCCCGATCATCGCCGGTTCGGCCCGTCTGGCGCTGGAAGGCGACCAGAGCGACATCGGCGTGCCGGCCATCCTGAAGCTGGTCGACGCGCTGGACAGCTGGATTCCGGAGCCGGAGCGTGCGATCGACAAGCCGTTCCTGATGCCGGTGGAAGACGTGTTCTCGATCTCGGGCCGCGGCACCGTGGTGACCGGTCGTATCGAGCGCGGCGTGATCAAGGTTGGCGACGAAATCGAAATCGTCGGCATCCGTCCGGTGCAGAAGACCACCGTGACCGGCGTTGAAATGTTCCGCAAGCTGCTGGACCAGGGTCAGGCAGGCGACAACGCTGGCCTGCTGCTGCGCGGCACCAAGCGTGACGACGTCGAGCGTGGCCAGGTGCTGGCCAAGCCGGGCACGATCAAGCCGCACACCAAGTTCGAAGGCGAAGTGTACGTCCTGTCGAAGGACGAGGGCGGTCGCCACACCCCGTTCTTCAACGGCTACCGTCCGCAGTTCTACTTCCGCACCACCGACATCACCGGCGCCGCCAAGCTGCCGGAAGGCGTCGAAATGGTGATGCCGGGTGACAACGTCAAGATGGAAGTCACCCTGATCAACCCGGTGGCCATGGACGAAGGTCTGCGCTTCGCCATCCGCGAAGGCGGCCGTACCGTCGGCGCCGGCGTGGTCTCGAAGATCATCGAGTAATCTGGTAGTATCAGCGCCCCGATGTTGCCTGGGTAGGGCATCGGGGCGTATCAAATGGGAAAGCAGGCACAGGATGTGCCTTGTGTTCCCCGGACCAGGAAGGGTCAATGCCATTCAGGCGGCGTCAACAGGCGACTGTTGACAGCTGCCTTGCGTGCCATTATGCTTCTACGTCTGGGCAGGCCGGGTAACTGGTCTGCCTACGTTTTTGAGGTCCATGGATTGACCTTGGCGGCCTGCAGGACTGCGGGCCGTCCGTATTCAGGAATTTCATGGGGCAAAGCAACCCAGAGGCTTTGTCTGTCGCTCTTTTAACGAAGGAACCTACCGCCATGGCGGACCAAAAGATCCGGATCCGGCTGAAAGCGTTCGATCATCGTCTGATCGACCGTTCGGCCAGCGAGATCGTTGAAACGGCAAAGCGGACCGGCGCGCAAGTGCGTGGCCCGATCCCGCTGCCGACCAAGATCGAGCGTTACACCGTTCTCGTTTCCCCGCACGTCGACAAGGACGCGCGTGACCAGTACGAGACCCGCACGCACAAGCGCGTGCTCGATATCGTTGACCCGAATGACAAGACCGTGGACGCGCTGATGAAGCTCGAACTGGCTGCCGGCGTCGACGTTCAGATCAAGCTGACCTGAGGACTACGACCATGACGAAGAAGTATTCGTTGGGCTTCGTGGGCCGCAAGGCCGGCATGAGCCGCGTGTTCACTGAAGATGGCCGCTCCATCCCGGTGACCCTGATCGAAGCAACCCCGAACCGCATCGCGCAGATCAAGACCGTCGAAACCGACGGCTACAGCGCCGTGCAGGTGACCGTCGGCGCGCGTCGCGCTGCCCTGGTCAACAAGCCGGAAGCCGGCCACTTCGCCAAGGCGAAGGTGGAAGCGGGTCGTGGCCTGTGGGAATTCCGCGTTGAAGACGCGCAGCTCGGCGATTTCGCCGTTGGCGGCGAAGTCAAGGCGGACATCTTCGAAGTCGGCCAGATCGTCGACGTCCAGGGTGTCACCAAGGGTAAGGGCTTCCAGGGCACCATCAAGCGCCACAACTTCCGTATGGGCGATGCAACCCACGGTAACTCGCTGTCGCATCGCGCGCCGGGTTCGCTGGGTCAGCGCCAGACCCCGGGTCGCGTTTTCCCGGGCAAGAAGATGTCGGGCCACATGGGCGCGGTGCAGCAGAGCACCCAGAACCTGGAAGTGGTCAAGGTCGACGTCGAGCGCGGTCTGATCGCGGTTCGCGGCGCCGTTCCGGGCGCGGCGGGTGGCGATGTGATCGTCCGTCCGGCGAGCAAGGCATAAGGAGAGATGACGATGGAACTCGTTATCACGGGTAGCAACAACAAGGTCTCGGTCTCCGAAGCCGTGTTCGGTCGCGATTTCAGCGAAGATCTGGTCCACCAGGTCGTCGTTGCTTACCGCAACGCCGGTCGCGCCGGCACCAAGGCACAGAAGACTCGCTCCGAAGTGGCTGGTACCACCAAGAAGTCGAAGAAGCAGAAGGGCGGCGGCGCGCGTCATGGCGCACTGACGGCTCCGATCTTCGTCGGCGGCGGTGTCACCTTCGCGGCCAAGCCGCGCAGCTTCGAGCAGAAGGTCAATCGCAAGCAGTACCGTGCCGCCATGTGCGCGATCCTGTCCGAGCTGAACCGTCAGGGCCGTCTGACCATCGTGGAGGCCTTCGACGTCGAAGCCACCAGCACGAAGGGTCTGATCGCCAAGCTGGCCGGCCTGGAAGTGGGCAAGCGCCCGCTGATCGTCACCGAGGAAGCGTCCGAGCACCTGTACCTGTCCGCCCGCAATCTGCCGTACGTGCAGGTGCGTGACGTGCAGGGTCTGGACCCGGTCTCGCTGGTGGGTGCCGACACGGTCGTCATCACCGCTGACGCGGTCAAGAAGGTCGAGGAGTGGCTGGCATGAACAGCAACGAAAAAATCTTCAGCGTGCTGCGTGCCCCGCGTGTCTCGGAAAAGACCGCGCGCCTGCAGGAACTCTCCAATCAGTATGTCTTCGAAGTTTCGAACGAAGCCACCAAGGCCGATGTAAAGGCCGCGGTTGAGCAGCTGTTCGACGTCAAGGTCGAAGCCGTCAACGTGGTCAACGTCAAGGGCAAGAACAAGTCCTTCCGTAACCGTGCTGGCCGCCGCGGCGATTGGCGCAAGGCGTACGTTCGCCTGGCCGACGGCCAGTCGATCGATGTAACGGCCAAGGCCTGAGGTACATCCCATGCCATTGATGAAATTCAAGCCCACCTCCCCCGGCCGCCGTTCGGCCGTGCGCGTGGTCACCCCCGACCTGCACAAGGGTGCTCCGCACGCCGCGCTGGTCGAGTCGCAGAGCCGCTCGGGTGGTCGTAACCACCACGGTCGCATCACCGTGCGTCACGTCGGTGGTGGTGCCAAGCAGCACTACCGCATCATCGACTTCAAGCGCAACAAGCTGGGCATCCCGGCGCGCGTGGAACGCATCGAGTACGATCCGAACCGCACCGCCCACATCGCTCTGCTGTGCTACGTCGACGGTGAGCGTCGCTACATCATCGCCCCGAAGGGCCTGAAGGCTGGTGATCAGGTGATCGCTGGTTCGGACGCCCCGATCAAGGCCGGCAACACCCTGCCGCTGCGCAACATCCCGGTCGGTACCACCATCCACTGCATCGAACTGAAGCCGGGCAAGGGCGCTCAGATCGCTCGCGCCGCTGGTGCGGCCGTGCAGCTGGTGGCTCGTGAAGGCATCTACGCCACCCTGCGCCTGCGCTCGGGTGAAATGCGCAAGGTTCCGGTCGAGTGCTGCGCCACCATCGGCGAAGTCGGCAACGACGAGCACAGCCTGGAAAAGCTGGGCAAGGCCGGTGCCAAGCGTTGGCGCGGCGTCCGCCCGACCGTTCGTGGTGCTGCCATGAACCCGGTTGACCACCCGCACGGTGGTGGTGAGGCCAAGGCCGGCCAGGGTAACCCGCATCCGGTCACCCCGTGGGGTGTCCCGACCAAGGGTTACAAGACGCGCCATAACAAGCGCACTCAGCAGTTCATCGTCCGCGATCGTAGGGGCTAATCGACCATGGCACGTTCACTCAAGAAGGGCCCGTTCGTCGATCACCACCTCGTCAAGAAGGTGGAGGCCGCTGCGGGCAGCAAGAAGCCGATCAAGACCTGGTCGCGCCGTTCGATGATCCTGCCTGACATGGTAGGCATCACCATTGCCGTGCATAACGGCAAGAACCACATCCCGGTTCTCGTCAACGAGAACATGGTCGGCCACAAGCTCGGCGAATTTGCCATCACCCGGACCTTCAAGGGTCACGGTGGTGACAAGAAGTCGGGCAAGTAAGGAGAGATGACAATGGAAGCGAAAGCCATCCTGCGCACTGCGCGCATCTCCCCGCAGAAGGCTCGTCTGGTCGCTGACCAGGTGCGCGGTCTGCCGGCCGAACGTGCGGTCAACCTGCTGAAGTTCTCGGACAAGAAGGCTGCCCACCTGATCAAGAAGGTGGTGGAGTCGGCAATTGCCAACGCCGAGAACAACCAGGGCGCCGACGTCGACGAGCTGAAGGTTCAGACCATCATGGTTGATGAAGGTCCGACCCTGAAGCGTTTCATGGCGCGGGCGAAAGGCCGCGGTACCCGCATCCTCAAGCGCACCAGCCACATCACTGTGGTTGTGGGCGCCGCCAAGTAAGCGGATAAGGAAAAGACCATGGGTCATAAAGTTCATCCGATTGGTATCCGCCTCGGCATTTCCAAGGACTGGAACTCCAAGTGGTACGCCAACAAGGCCGAGTTCGCCGGTTACCTGGCAGCCGACCTGAAAGTGCGCGACATGCTGCGCAAGAAGCTGGCTCAGGCCGGCATCAGCAAGATCCTGATCGAGCGTCCGGCCAAGACCGCTCGCGTGACGATCCACACCGCCCGTCCGGGCGTGGTGATCGGCAAGCGCGGTGAGGACATCGAGAAGCTGCGCAAGGAAGTGAGCGAGATGATGGGCGTCCCGGCGCACATCAACGTCACCGAAGTGCGCAAGCCGGAACTGGACGCGCAGCTCGTTGCCGAGTCGATCGCCCAGCAGCTGGAGCGTCGCATCATGTTCCGCCGTGCAATGAAGCGCTCGGTCGGCAACGCGATGCGTCTGGGTGCCCTGGGCATCAAGGTCAACGTCGGTGGCCGCCTCAACGGTGCAGAAATCGCCCGTTCGGAGTGGTATCGCGAAGGCCGCGTGCCGCTGCACACCCTGCGTGCCGACATCGACTATGGCTTCGCTGAAGCCAAGACGACCTACGGCATCATCGGCATCAAGGTCTGGATCTACAAGGGCGAGGTCTTCGATTTCTCCCAGGTTGGCCAGGAAAAGCAGGACGACACCCCGTCGCGCAACGATCGTCACGATCGCGGCGACCGCGGTGACCGTCAGCGCCCGGCCCGTGAAGCGAGGTAACGACAATGTTGCAACCCAAGCGAACCAAGTACCGCAAGGTACACAAGGGCCGTAACGATGGCCTGAGCTGGAGCGCCAACGCTGTCAGCTTCGGCGAATACGGCCTGAAGGCAACCGCACACGGTCAGCTGACCGCGCGCCAGATCGAAGCGGCCCGCCGCTCGATCAGCCGCTACGTCAAGCGCGGCGGCAAGATGTGGATCCGCGTGTTCCCCGACAAGCCCATCACCAAGAAGCCCATCGAAGTCCGAATGGGTTCGGGTAAGGGTAACGTGGAATACTGGGTGGCCCAGATCCAGCCCGGCCGCATGATCTATGAAATCGAGGGTGTTTCCGAGGAAGTGGCTCGCGAGGCGTTCCGCCTGGCCGCCGCCAAGCTCTCGGTCACCACCACTTTCGTGACCCGTACGGTGCGCTGATGGATATCAAAACTCTCCGTGAAAAGTCGGCTGACGAACTCAAGGCCCACCTGATCGACCTGCGTAAGGAACAGTTCTCTGTCCGTATGCAGCAGGTCACCGGCCAGCTGCCGAAGACCCACGACATTCGCCGGGTCCGTCGCGAGATTGCTCGCGTCAAGACCCTGCTCGGCAGCACGAAGTAAGGATGGCCGCTATGAGCGACAATACTGAAAAGAAGACGCTGCGCACGGTCGAAGGCCGTGTCGTCAGCAACAAGATGGACAAGACGGTTACCGTCCTGGTTGAGCGTCAGGTCAAGCACGCGCTGTACGGCAAGTACATCAAGCGCTCGACCAAGCTGCACGCCCACGATGCCGACAACGCCTGCAAGGAAGGCGACGTCGTCCGCGTGACCGAGATTGCTCCGATGTCCAAGACCAAGAACTGGCGCGTGGTGGAAGTCATCACGCGTGCGGCTGAATAAGGAGTCTGAATCATGATCCAGATGCAGAGCTACCTTGACGTCGCGGACAATTCGGGTGCCAAGCAGGTGATGTGCTTCAAGGTGCTGGGTGGTTCCAAGCGCCGTTACGCCGGTATCGGCGACATCATCAAGGTCACCGTGAAGGATGCAATTCCGCGCGGCAAGGTCAAGAAGGGTGAAGTGTATGACGCCGTCGTGGTGCGTACCCGCAAGGGTGTGCGTCGCGCCGACGGTTCGCTGATCCGCTTCGACGGCAACGCTGCCGTCCTGCTGAACAACAAGCAGGAGCCGATCGGTACCCGTATCTTCGGGCCGGTGACCCGTGAACTTCGTTCGGAGAAGTTCATGAAGATCGTCTCGCTCGCTCCCGAAGTGCTGTGAGCGACAGGAGATAATCATGGCTAACCGTATCAAGAAGGGCGACCAGGTTGTCGTCAACGCTGGCAAGGACAAGGGCAAGCAGGGCGAAGTCGTCCGCGTCGACGGCGACCGCGTGGTCGTCGCCAACGTGAACATCGTCAAGCGCCACACCAAGCCGAACCCGCAGGCAGGTGTTGCCGGCGGCGTGGTCGAGCGCGAAGCTTCGATCCATATCTCCAACGTGAACGTGCTGAACCCGGCTTCGGGCAAGGGCGAACGCGTTGGCTTCAAGGTGCTGGAGGATGGACGCAAACTGCGTGTGTTCCGCTCCAGCGGTGAGGCGCTCGACGCCTGAGGAATGTGAAGATGACTTCCCGTCTCGAAAAGATCTACAAGGAAGAAGTGGTGCCGGCGCTGATGAAGCAGTTCGGCTACACCAATCCGATGGAAGTACCGAAGCTCGTCAAGGTCACCCTGAACATGGGTGTGGGCGAGGCTGCCACCAACAAGAAGATCCTGGAAAACGCCGTCGCGGACATGACCAAGATTTCCGGCCAGAAGCCGGTTGTCACCAAGTCGCGTATCTCGGTTGCGTCGTTCAAGATCCGTGATGGTTGGCCGATCGGCTGCAAGACCACGCTGCGTCGCCACAAGATGTACGAGTTCCTGGACCGCCTGATCAACATCTCGCTGCCGCGCGTGCGCGACTTCCGTGGTGTTTCCGGTCGTTCCTTCGACGGCCGCGGCAACTTCAACATGGGTGTGAAGGAACAGATCATCTTCCCGGAAATCGACTTCGACGCCGTCGACGCGATCCGCGGTATGGATATCGCCATCACCACCACTGCGAAGACCGACGCGGAAGCGAAGGCGCTGCTGGCAGCGTTCAAGTTCCCGTTCCGTAACTGATCTGTCGAGGAAACCGAAATGGCAAAGACCTCCATGGTCAACCGCGACATCAAGCGGGAAAAGCTGGCCAAGAAGTACGCTGAGAAGCGTGCGGCTCTGAAGAAGATCGTGTCCTCCGTGGACGCGACCTACGAAGAGAAGATCGACGCCGCAACCAAGCTGGCCAAGCTGCCGCGCGATTCGTCGCCGAGCCGCCAGCGCAACCGTTGCGAGCTGTCGGGTCGTCCGCGTGGCGTGTACAGCAAGTTCGGCCTCGGCCGCAACAAGCTGCGCGAAGCCACCATGCGTGGCGACGTCCCGGGCCTGCGCAAGGCCAGCTGGTAATCCCAGCCGGCCCTGCGATCAGGAGCCCCCTCGGGGGCTTCTGAACCGGGGGAGGGAGGCGTTCAGCTTCCTTTCTGCGAAAAAACCCGAAGAGCCCGGCGCAAGTCGGGCTCTTTTGGCGTATACTCCCGCGTCTTGCCCTGCGCAAACGGGGTTGTAGGAGTGGGCCCCGGCCCGCTGCATCAAGGGACCTGGCCCGTTTCCAGGAGACAACAGATTTTCGCGAAAGCGGATATCGGTGCACTCAAAGGTACTCATATGAGCATGACTGATCCCATCGCCGACCTGCTGGTCCGCATCAAGAATGCGGCTGCGGTTGGCAAGCAGACGGTGAAAGCCCCGTCGTCCAAGATCAAGGTTGCGATCGCCCAGGTCCTGAAGGACGAGGGTTACATCACCGACCTGCGCGTGACCCAGCTGGAAAACAACAAGTCCGAGCTGGAAATCGTGCTGAAGTATTTCGAAGGCAAGCCGGTCATCGCGACCCTGAAGCGCTTCTCGCGTTCGGGCCTGCGCCAGTACCGCGGCAAGAGCGAGCTGCCGAAGGTCATGAATGGCCTGGGCATCTCCATCATTTCCACCTCCAAGGGCATCATGACTGATGCGCAGGCGCGCCAGCTGGGCGTCGGCGGCGAAGTCCTGTGCTTCGTGGCCTAAGGCGAAAGGAGTAGAACTATGTCCCGCGTAGCCAAGAAGCCCGTCACCCTGGGTAAGGTCGAACTGAACGTCCAGTCGGAAAGCATCACCGTCAAGGGCCCGAAGGGCACCCTGTCGCTGGTCAAGCCGGCCGGTATTGCCATCAACGTCGACAGCGGCGTTGCCACCCTGAGCACCGAGAGCGCCGACCTGGTCGCGCTGACCGGTACCGTGCGCGCGATCCTGGCCAACATGGTCAAGGGCGTGTCCGAAGGCTTCGAGCGCAAGCTGGAGCTGGTCGGCGTGGGTTACCGTGCTGCCATGCAGGGCAAGGATCTGAGCCTGTCGCTCGGTTTCTCGCATCCGGTCGTGTTCGTGGCGCCGGAAGGCATCACCATTTCCACCCCGACCCAGACCGAGATCCTGGTCCAGGGCGCTGACAAGCAGGTCGTCGGTGAAGTCGCCGCCAAGATCCGTGCGTTCCGCAAGCCGGAGCCGTACAAGGGCAAGGGCGTGAAGTACTCCGACGAAGTCATCATCCGTAAGGAAGCCAAGAAGGCCTAATTAGGCGCTTCCGCTTTCAAGGAAAACACATCATGAACAAGAACATCGCCCGCCTGCGTCGCGCCAAGTCGACCCGCGCCCACATCCGTGAGCTCGGCGTCGCCCGCCTGTCGGTGCTGCGCACCGGCCAGCACCTGTACGCCCAGGTCTTCACCGCTGACGGTTCGAAGGTGCTGGCTGCCGCCAACACCACCCAGACCGACGTCAAGGAAGGCCTGAAGAACGGCAAGAACGCCGATGCCGCTGCCAAGGTCGGCCGCATCGTTGCCGAGCGCGCCAAGGCCGCCGGCATCGAGAAGGTTGCCTTCGATCGTTCGGGCTACCGCTACCACGGCCGCATCAAGGCCCTGGCAGAAGCCGCCCGCGAAGCCGGCCTGCAGTTCTAAGGGACAAGGGCAGGGGGCCGGTGGCCTCCTGCCTGCCTGCTCGCCAGCCTGAGTGAGGCTGGACGGCGCCGCTCTTCTGCAGCGGTCCACCGGAACAACGCGTCACTCCACAACCATAAGCGGCCTCGAGCCGTACATACCCAAACAACCAAGGAATCAACATGGCAGAAGAGCGTCAGCAGCGGGGTCGCGATCGCGACCGTAACCGCGAAGAGAAGATCGACGACGGCATGATCGAAAAGCTGGTCGCGGTCAACCGCGTCAGCAAGACCGTCAAGGGTGGCCGCCAGTTCACCTTCACCGCCCTGACCGTGGTCGGCGACGGCGAAGGCAAGGTCGGTTTCGGTTATGGCAAGGCCCGCGAAGTGCCGGTCGCCATCCAGAAGTCGATGGAACAGGCCCGCAAGAACCTGGTCAGCGTTGACCTGAACAACGGCACCCTGTGGCACACCATCAAGGATGGTCACGGCGCAGCCCGCGTGTTCATGCAGCCGGCTTCGGAAGGTACTGGCGTCATCGCCGGCGGTGCGATGCGCGCCGTGCTGGAAGCCGTTGGCGTGAAGAACGTGCTGGCCAAGGCCACCGGTTCGCGCAACCCGATCAATCTGGTGCGCGCCACCGTGAAGGGCCTGACTGCTGCGCAGTCGCCGGCCCGCATCGCGGCCAAGCGCGGCAAGAAGGTGGAGGAACTCAACCATGGCTAATGAGTCCAACAAGACTGTGAAGGTCCGCCTGGTGCGTGGCCTGCGTGGCACCCAGTCGCGTCACCGCCTGTCGGTGCGTGCCCTGGGCCTGAACAAGCTCAACGATGTGCGTGAACTGAAGGACAGCCCGCAGGTGCGCGGCCTGATCAACAAGGTTCAGTACCTCGTCCAGGTTGAGGAGTAATCGACCATGACTCTGCGTCTCAATGAACTGAGCCCGGCACCGGGCGCCCGCACCGAGCGCACCCGCGTCGGCCGCGGTATCGGCTCGGGCCTGGGCAAGACTGCCGGCCGCGGCCACAAGGGTTCGTTCGCCCGCAAGGGTGGCGGCAAGATCAAGGCTGGCTTCGAAGGCGGCCAGACCCCCATGCAGCGTCGTCTGCCGAAGATCGGCTTCCGTTCGCCGATCGCCAAGGACACCGCTGAAGTGCTGCTGTACGCGCTGGACAAGCTGCCGGCCGGTGAGATCGACTTCGCCGCCCTGCGTGCTGCCAAGCTGGTCCCGAGCACTGCCAAGAAGGCCAAGGTCGTCGTCAAGGGCGAAGTGACCAAGGCGTTCACCCTGAAGGGTATTGCTGCCACGGCTGGTGCCAAGGCTGCGATCGAAGCTGCCGGCGGCAGCGTAACGGAGTAAGAAAATCATGGCGCAAGCTGGCATCGGTAACCTCGCGGGCGGAATGGGCAAGTTCACTGAACTTCGCCAACGTTTGCTGTTCGTCGTCGGGGCTTTGATCGTCTATCGCATCGGCTGCTACGTGCCGGTGCCGGGCGTCAATCCCGATGCCATGCTTGCCATGATGCAACAGCAGGGCGGCGGCATCGTGGACATGTTCAACATGTTCTCGGGCGGCGCCCTGCACCGTTTCAGCATCTTTGCGCTGAACGTGATGCCGTACATCTCGGCATCGATCGTGATGCAGCTGGCCGTGCACATCTTCCCCGCCCTGAAGGCGATGCAGAAGGAAGGTGAGTCCGGCCGCCGCAAGATCACCCAGTATTCGCGCATCGGCGCCGTGCTGCTGGCAGTGGTGCAGGGCGGTTCGATCGCGCTGGCCCTGCAGGGCCAGGTTTCGCCGTCGGGCGCTCCGGTCGTGTACGCCCCCGGCATGGGCTTCGTGCTCACCGCGGTGGTCGCACTGACTGCCGGCACCATGTTCCTGATGTGGGTCGGTGAGCAGGTCACCGAACGCGGTATCGGCAACGGCGTGTCGCTGATCATCTTCGCCGGTATCGTCGCCGGTCTGCCGGGTGCGGTCATCCACACCTTCGACGCCTACCGCGACGGCAACATCCAGTTCATCCAGCTCCTGCTGATCGCCATCGTCGTACTCGCCTTCACCTTCTTCGTGGTGTTCGTGGAGCGTGGCCAGCGCCGGATCACGGTCAATTACGCGCGCCGCCAGGGCGGTCGCAACGCGTACATGAACCAGACCTCGTTCCTGCCGCTGAAGCTCAACATGGCTGGCGTCATCCCGGCGATCTTCGCCTCGAGCCTGCTGGCCTTCCCGGCCACCCTGGCCATGTGGTCCGGCCAGGCTGCCAACCAGAGCAGCTTCGGCCAGGTCCTGCAGAAGGTCGCCAATGCCCTGGGCCCGGGCGAGCCGCTGCACATGATCGTGTTCGCTGCGCTGATCACCGGTTTCGCGTTCTTCTATACCGCGCTGGTGTTCAATTCGCAGGAAACCGCCGACAACCTGAAGAAGTCGGGCGCTTTGATTCCGGGCATCCGTCCGGGCAAGGCCACCGCCGACTACATCGACGGCGTGCTGACCCGCCTGACCGCGGCCGGCTCGGCCTACCTGGTGATCGTCTGCCTGCTGCCGGAACTGATGCGCACGCAGCTGAATGCCTCGTTCTACTTCGGTGGCACGTCGCTGCTGATCGTGGTGGTGGTGGTGATGGACTTCATCGCCCAGGTGCAGGCACACCTGATGTCCCACCAGTACGAGAGCCTGCTGAAGAAGGCCAACCTGAAGGGCGGCAACCGCGGCGGTTTTGCCCGCGGCTGATAGGCCTGTTATACTTTCGTCTTCCTGACGTGATGGTCACTCCGCTTCGCGGACTCCGGCCACACAAACGAAGGGCGGCCCCCGCAGCGGTTCCGGGTGGGGGTGTGATGAGGTGGTCCCGCGCTGGAGTAGCGCGGGCGGCCCCGGGGGAAACCCCAGGTCCAACCCCATCCGGCGCCGGAGCCTGGGCACACTCCCCAGGCCGGGTTCATGAAACCAATGGTTTCACGGGCTTCCATGTAAACCGGAACCTTGTTAGTATCGCTAGTTCACTTTTTTGATCCATCCTGCCGGATTGGCGTGCTCGAGGCGCGCTGTCGGCCATCACTCAGCTGGAGAACCGCGTCATGGCGCGTATTGCAGGCGTCAACCTGCCAGCCCAGAAGCACGTCTGGGTCGGGTTGCAAAGCATTTACGGCATCGGCCGTACCCGTTCGAAGAAGGTCTGCGAAGTCGCAGGCGTTGCTTCGACCACCAAGATCCGCGATCTGTCGGAGCCGGAAATCGAGCGCCTGCGCGCCGAAGTCGGCAAGTACATCGTGGAAGGCGATCTGCGCCGTGAGATCGGCATCGCGATCAAGCGCCTGATGGACCTGGGCTGCTACCGCGGCCTGCGTCACCGTCGTGGCCTCCCGCTGCGTGGCCAGCGCACCCGTACCAACGCCCGCACCCGCAAGGGTCCGCGCAAGGCGATCAAGAAGTAAGGGACTGAGAAATGGCTAAGCCCGCTGCTAAGACCAAGAAGAAGATCAAGCGCGTCGTCACCGACGGCGTTGCCCACGTCCACGCTTCGTTCAACAACACCATCGTCACCATCACCGACCGCCAGGGCAACGCTCTGTCGTGGGCGACCTCCGGTGGCGCTGGCTTCCGCGGTTCGCGCAAGTCGACCCCGTTCGCTGCCCAGGTGGCTGCTGAAAAGGCCGGTCGTGCTGCGCTGGACTACGGCGTGAAGTCGCTGGAAGTCCGCATCAAGGGCCCGGGTCCGGGCCGTGAGTCGGCCGTGCGTTCGCTGAACAACGTCGGCTACAAGATCACCAACATCATCGACGTGACGCCCATCCCGCACAACGGGTGCCGTCCGCCGAAGAAGCGTCGCGTCTAAAGGGAGCGATAAGAAATGGCTCGTTATATCGGTCCTACCTGTAAGCTCGCCCGCCGCGAAGGCGCCGACCTGTCCCTGAAGAGCCCGGCGCGTGCGCTGGACTCCAAGTGCAAGCTGGAGCAGAAGCCCGGCCAGCACGGCGCCACTGCCCGCAAGGGCAAGCTGTCCGACTACGCCACCCAGCTGCGTGAAAAGCAGAAGGTCAAGCGTATCTACGGCCTGCTGGAGCGTCAGTTCCGCAACTACTACAAGAAGGCCTCGACCAAGAAGGGCAACACCGGCGAGAACCTGCTGCAGCTGCTGGAAACCCGCCTGGACAACGTCGTCTACCGCATGGGCTTCGCCGTGACCCGTCCGGCTGCCCGTCAGCTGGTGTCGCACCGCGGCGTCACCGTGAATGGCAAGTCGGTCAACCTGGCTTCGTACCAGGTCAAGGCTGGCGACGCCATCGCTCTGTCCGAAAAGGCTGCCAAGCAGCTGCGCGTCCAGGAAGCCCTGACCGTCGCCGCCCAGCATGACTTGAGCCCGTCGTGGGTTGAAGTGGATTCCGGCAAGTTCACCGGCATCTTCAAGGCTGTTCCGGATCGTTCGGATCTGCCTGCGGACATCAACGAAGCGCTGATCGTCGAGCTGTATTCGAAGTAATTCACATTGGAGAGCCCCCGGCGACGGCCGGGGGTTCACTAGGAGAACCCGCAACATGACGGTTACCGCCAACCAGGTTCTGCGTCCTCGCGGTCCGCAGATCGAACGCCTTACCGACACCCGTGCAAAGGTCGTTATCGAACCTTTGGAGCGGGGTTACGGGCATACGCTGGGCAACGCCCTGCGTCGCGTGCTGCTGTCGTCCATCCCGGGCTTCGCCATCACGGAAGTCGAAATCGACGGCGTGTTGCATGAGTACACCACGGTCGAAGGTCTGCAGGAGGACGTGCTCGAAGTCCTGCTCAACCTGAAGGACGTGGCCATCCGTATGCACTCCGGCGACAGCGCCACCCTGTCCCTGTCCAAGCAGGGCCCGGGCGTTGTCACCGCTGCCGACATCAAGGTCGACCACAATGTGGAGATCCTGAACGGCGACCATGTGATCTGCCACCTGACCAAGGACACGGCAATCAACATGCGTCTGAAGATCGAACGTGGTTTCGGCTACCAGCCGGCTGCCGCGCGTCGTCGTCCGGACGAAGAAACCCGTGCCATCGGCCGCCTGGTCCTGGATGCCTCGTTCTCGCCGGTCCGCCGTGTCGCCTATGCCGTGGAAGCGGCGCGTGTCGAACAGCGCACCGACCTGGACAAGCTGGTCATCGATATCGAGACCAACGGCACCATCGATGCCGAGGAAGCCGTGCGCACCGCCGCCGACATCCTCAGCGACCAGCTGTCGGTGTTCGGTGACTTCACCCACCGCGACCGCGGTGCGGCCAAGCCGGCCAACAACGGCGTGGATCCGGTGCTGCTGCGCCCGATCGACGATCTGGAGCTGACCGTGCGTTCGGCCAACTGCCTGAAGGCTGAAAGCATCTACTACATCGGCGATCTGATCCAGAAGACCGAAGTGGAGCTGCTGAAGACCCCGAACCTGGGCAAGAAGTCGCTCACCGAGATCAAGGAAGTGCTGGCTCAGCGCGGCCTGTCGCTCGGCATGAAGCTGGAGAACTGGCCGCCGGCCGGCGTCGCCAGCCACGGCATGCTGGGCTGATATCGGTAATACCTGAAGGCTCCACCGTTCGCGGTGGGGCCTTCAACGCACCACACCATGCCACGACGAACCGCAGGTTCGCGGGCAGGTCGTCCAGGACGGGCGGCCAGGACCATCCGCAGTCCGCGCAGCAACGCCAGGATGGCGACAACGATCCGCACAGCCTCATCATTAACCAAGGAATATCACCATGCGTCACCAGAAGTCTGGCCGTAAGTTCAGCCGTACCAGCGCCCACCGCGAAGCGATGTTCAAGAACATGGCCGCCTCGCTGTTCAAGCACGAGCTGATCAAGACCACCCTGCCGAAGGCCAAGGAACTGCGCCGCGTTGCCGAGCCGCTGATCACCCTGGCCAAGGTCGACTCCGTCGCCAACCGCCGTCTGGCTTTCGCCCGCCTGCGCGACAATGAAGCCGTGGGCAACCTGTTCACCATCCTGGGCCCGCGCTACGCGAACCGTCCGGGCGGCTACCTGCGCCTGCTGAAGTGCGGCTTCCGCGCTGGCGACAACGCGCCGATGGCCTACGTCGAGCTGGTTGACCGTCCGGTCGTGGCCGAGGAAGTGGCCGAGTAATCGGACCGCTCCAATGCGACACAGCGAAAGCCCGGCCTCTGCCGGGCTTTTGCGTTTCTGCGGGATCTGACCCGCACCGTTCCGACAGGCGTCACCTGTGGCGGTTCGAATGGCATGCACTCTCGGTTACGCTTGGCGCCTGATCCATTCGAGCGTTGACGATGAATCCACTGCGCTGGCCCTTCCGCGCCCAGTTCTTCCTGGGCTTCCTGATCTGCGCCGGCCTGCTGGGCTACGCGATCTTCCTGCAGCTGAAGATGGGCCTGGAGCCGTGCCCGCTGTGCATCTTCCAGCGGCTGGCGTTCGCCGCGCTGGGCCTGCTGTTCCTGATCGGTGCACTGCACGGGCCCTCCAACCGTCCTGGCCGGGCAACCTACGGCGTGCTCGCCTTCATTGCCGCCGCGGTCGGCGTAGGCATCGCTGCGCGCCACGTCTACGTGCAGATGCTGCCACCGGAGATGGGGGCGACCTGCGGCCCGCCGCTGAGCTTCCTGCGCGAGACCATGGGGCCGCTGGAAGTGTTCCGCACGGTGCTGACCGGTACCGGCAACTGCGGCAATATCGACTGGACGTTCCTGGGCCTGACCATGCCGATGTGGTCGGGCGTGTGGTTCGTGCTGCTGGCGCTGTGGTCGCTGGTGGTGTCGCTGCGCAAGGTCAAGCGCTGAACGCAGGGTAGTGCCGGCCGCTGGCCGGCAACCCCATGAACGATGGCAGCGTTCCCGTAGATGCCGGCCAGCGGCCGGCACTACCACGGTCCGTTCTCAGAAATCCTGCTGCAGGCTCAGGTAGGCGCCACGGCGCGGCCCCCACTGCGGCGCGAACACGCCAACACCGCCGCCATCGCGCAGCTGGTAGCTGCGATCCAATGCGTTGATCACGGCCAGTTGCACGTGCAGCGGATGCCCGCTGTCGGCATTGAAATCGTGCCCGGCGCTGAGGTTCACCTGCAGGTAGGATGGCAGCTCGCCGCCGTTGGGCACGCCCTCGATGTCCGAACGCAGGCCGCTACCGAACACGTAGTTGGCGCCGACCCGGTTGTGGCCGGCGAAGGCGTAGCTGAAGCCGCCCGATGAGGTCAGCTTCTGGTCGTGGTCGAGGTGGATCCAGTGGTTGGCCACATAGGCCAGCGCCTCTGGATCGAGGTTGTACTGGCTGGTGATGACCTGGGTGCCGATCGCCTTGTTGTACGCCGCGTTGACGTAAGCGCTGAACGGACCGTTGCTGTAGTCGGCACTGAACTCCAGGCCACGGATATGGCCGCGGCGGTAGTTGAACGTCGAATAGATGTAGGCGGCACCAAACTGGCCTTCGTCCTGCAGGCGCGCAACACGGCGGTCGTACGCGTCCAAGCCCAGGGTCAGGTGTTCGCCCAGCTGATGCGATACGCCGATGTCGTAGTAGTCACTGCGCTCGGCCAGTGGCGTGTTGTTGCCGCCGCTCGGCTGCTGGTTGGTGGTGCCGTCGTACAGCGCGATATCGCTGCTGGCGATCAGCTCACTGGCCGGCGGCGTGAAGTAACGCGAATAGCCGGCATGCACGGTGGTGCTGTCGCTGGCATTCCAGGCCACGCCCACGCGGGGGCTGAGCTGGCCCTCGGTGTGGCCAAAGGCCTTGTAGCGATCGCCGCGCAGGCCGTAGTTGACGGTCCAGTCGTCGCCGATCTTCCATTCATCCTGCACGTACAACGCCAGCGTGCTGGCATGGAAGGCACTGCGGTCAGGTATCAGCAGCGGCGTGGTGCTGGACTGCTGGCCGGCGTCATCGACCGGGAACACCCAGCTGCTGTTGCTGGCCCGCGCGTTCTCGTAGTTGCCGTACAGACCGTAGCGCAGCGTGTGGTCGTTGCCCAGCGGGGTGGAGAAATCGGCCTGCAGCGTGTTGGCGCGGTTGCTGCGCTGCACCTGCGAGGCGACGCCACTGAATACCAGGTCGCCGATGACATCCGGGTTGAACGCCACATCGCTGTAGCGCTGCCCGGCGGACAGCTGGTAGGCGGTGCTGCCCAGCGCGCCCTGCAGCACCAGCATGCCGAAGCGGGTGGTTTCGCGCTGGGTTTCATCCAGCTCGCTGGAGTCGAAGGTGGTGGTGTCCAGGTAACCGAACTGCGGGGTCTGCCCGGGGTTGACCGGGATCTGGAAGCGGTTGTTGGCGAAGCCGGCGAACACGCTCAGGCGGGTGTTCTCGTTGACCAGGTAGGTGAGGTCAGCGAACGCTTTGCCCTGGTGGGTGTCGTCGTGCAGCGGCGTGCGCGAGCGGGTCGGGTTTTCCAGGCCAACCTCGTTCTGGTCGTAGTTGCCAGTCAGGAACCAGCTCCATCGCCCCTGGTTGCCCCACCACGAGGCATTCGGATTGGTCTTGCCGAACGAGCCTGCGGTCAGACCGGCGCTGCCGCCATTGCCGAGCTCGGCACCATTGCGGGTGGTGATGTCGACCACTGCAGCGGTGCGCTCGCCGAACTGCGCCGGCAGCGCGCCATCCATCAGGCGGATGCTCTTGATGGTGCGTGCATCCAGTGTCTGGCCGAAGCCGGAGATCGATTCGGGCAGCAGCACGCCATTGATGCGGTACTGCAGGTTGGCGTGGTCGCCGCGCACGTGCACGCCGCCATAGGAATCCTGGACCACGCCCGGGGCCTGCAGCAGTACCTGGCTGAGCGGCGCGGAGGCACCCAGCGGCTGCTTCTGGATGTCCTCGGCGGTGATCTGGTACTGGCTGCTGCCGATGTCCGGCGACAGCGCGTTGCGGGCCTGGTCGAGCTGGGCGTGGACGGTGACCGCGTCCAGATCCTTGACGGAGGAAGAGGTGTCGTCGGCCGTTGCGGCGAAGGCGGGCAGGCTGGCCAAGGCCAGGGCGAAGGTAATACCGGTAGCGAGGGGCGAGGGCTTCATGGTGAGAGAGGGGGGCGGCTGGGCGTGGAAGGGGCCGGTCCATGACGTGCAAGTGTTACTCCGTAACAAATCATGCGCCTGTCCCGTGCGGCTGACCATGCTGGATCTGGCTGCTGGCGCTGGCCTTTCCCTGCCGTTCAGGTGGCCGGGGCGGTGGGGATGGGCCTTTGCGTCAGCGGCTGGCTCTGCGACCATGACCGCCCCCCACCCCGGAAGTCTGCAATGAGCCTGTCCGCCGTTCCACCCGCCTCCGATCCCGCCGCGACCACCGCTGGCGCTGCCTGGTCGCCGGAGAGCTGGCGTGGCAAGACCGCGCTGCAGATGCCGACCTACCCGGACCCGGTGGCATTGGACGCCGCTCTGCACGAGCTGAAGCGGCTGCCGCCGCTGGTCACCTCGTGGGAGATCCTGGCGTTGAAGCAGCAGCTGGCCGAGGCCCAGGAAGGCAAGCGCTTCCTGCTGCAGGGCGGCGACTGCGCCGAGAACTTCAGCGACTGCGAATCGGGCACCATCTCCAACCGCCTGAAGGTACTGCTGCAGATGAGCCTGGTGCTGGTGCACGGCCTGCGCCAGCCGGTGATCCGCGTGGGCCGCTTCGCCGGCCAGTACGCCAAGCCGCGCTCGGCCGACACCGAGACCCGCGACGGCGTGACCCTGCCCAGCTACCGCGGTGATGTGATCAACGCACCGGCGTTCACCGAAGCGGCGCGCCTGCCGGACCCGAAGCGGATGCTGCAGGCCCACGCGCATTCGGCGATGACGATGAACTTCGTGCGTGCGCTGATCGACGGCGGTTTCGCCGACCTGCACCACCCCGAATACTGGAATCTGGAGTGGGTAAGCCACTCGCCGCTGGCGGCCGAGTACCAGAAGATGGTGGCCTCGATCGGCGATGCGGTGCACTTCATGGAGACCCTGGCCGGGGCCCGCGTGCACAACCTCAACCGCATCGACTTCTACACGTCGCACGAAGCGCTGCTGCTGCCCTACGAGCAGGCGTTGACCCGCCAGGTGCCGCGCCAGCAGGGCTGGTTGAACCTGAGCACTCATTACCCGTGGATCGGCATGCGCACGGCCGCGCTCGATGGCGCGCACGTGGAGTACCTGCGTGGCGTGCGCAATCCGATTGCGATCAAGGTGGGCCCGTCGGTGACGCCGGACCAGCTGCTGCGCCTGATCGATGTGCTCAACCCCCATGACGAGCCGGGCCGCCTGAGCTTCATCCACCGGATGGGCGCAACGCAGATCGCAGAGAAACTGCCGCCGCTGCTGGACGCGGTCAAGCGTGATGGTCGCCGCGTGCTGTGGGTGTGCGATGCGATGCATGGCAATACCGAAAGCACCGCCAACGGTTTCAAGACACGCCGCTTCGACAACGTGCGTGGCGAGGTGGAGATGTCGTTCGATCTGCATGCCGCCGCCGGTACGCGCCTGGGCGGTGTGCACCTGGAACTGACCGGCGAGGACGTGACCGAGTGCATCGGCGGCGCGCGCGAACTGACCGAGCGTGACCTGGAGCGTGCGTATCGTTCGACGGTGGACCCGCGGTTGAACTACGAGCAGTCGCTGGAGATCGCGATGGCGATCGTGCGCAAGCAGGAGCTGGTGCGGTAAGGATTTTTCGGCAGGGCTTGCAGCCCTGCACCTGCTACGAGCCAGAGCAACGTCAACGTCAACGTCAAAAGCGGGCTATCCGTGGGTTGGCGGGACGGTGTCGGAGTGCGGGGACGCCGCAAGTACGTCCTTGTAGGCTTGGCAGCCGCATCCATGCGGCTGACACCCCGCACTCCGACACCGCCCCGCCTCTGACGAATTCCGGCGGCTGCGGGTAAGTGTCGACCTTGGTCGACACGGTAGATCCACGCCATGCGTGGATGCTTTTGGAATCCAATTCGAAATATTCGATTCCGATGGAGATTCATCCACGCATGGCGTGGATCTACTGCAGATCGCGGAGATCTGTCGTAGGCGGGGTGGGTCCGGTTGCGGGGGCGTGAGCCGCATGGATGCGGCGACCGAGCTTACATGGACGTACTTGCAGCGCCCCCCGCAACCGGACCC